>JAOPVO010000194.1 GCA_025966155.1 Pseudonocardiales bacterium | reverse complement strand
GGGATCATCGCCAGCCACCTCGAGTCCGGGCGGGCCCGGGTCGCGGGCCAGACGGTTGTCACCGTGTCCGCCCTGCCCACCGGCGCCACCGCGGTCAACATCATCACCGACGACGTCCCGTATCTGGTCGACTCGGTGCGGGCCGAGCTGGTGCGCCAGGGCCACGACCCGTCGCTGCTGTTCCACCCGCTGCTGGTCGTCGAGCGCGGGACCGATGGGGCCCTGGTCGAGGTCTGCGATATCGACGACAACGCGCAGGTGCCGCCGCGGGCGATCACCGAGTCGTGGATGTACGCGCAGATCGCCGGGTGCGACGCTGCGGAGCGCGAGCAGATCGCGACGGATCTGCGCCGGGTGATCGGCGATGTCCACGCCGCGGTCGAGGACGCGCCGGAATCGCTGGCCCTGCTCGCGTCGCTGGCCCAGCTGCTGGAGACCGAGCGCGGCCACTTCGCCGGCGACACCAGTGCCGAGGCCGGGGCGCTGCTGCGCTGGCTGGCCGACGGCAACTTCCTGGTGCTGGGCCACGCCTGCTACACCGCCAACGACCTGACCCATCCCAACCGCCGCTCCGGCGATGCGTGCCCAGGCAACGGGGTGCTGCGCGAGGCGCTGCCGATCTCGCCGCTGGAGCTGCTCCCGGCATTCCGCAGCGGCGCCCCGCTGGTGATCATGAAGTCCCCGTTGATCTCGACGGTGCACAAGTCGGCCAACTACGACTGCGTGACGGTCATCGAGCCCGAGCACGACGGGCTGCCCTCGCGGGTGCATGTGTTCCTCGGCCTGATCTCCACCGGCGGCACCGATGCGATGGCCCGGGTGCCGCTGGTGCGCCGCCGCATCGCCGAGGTCATCGCCCGCTCCGGGGTGCGGGCCCAGAGCCACAGTGCCCGCCAGCTGCTGTCGGCGCTGCGCACCGTCCCGCGCGACGAGCTGCTGGAGGCCGACGCCGTCGACCTGCTGCGGGTGGCCCGCCTGGTCATGTCCCGTTCGGAGGACGGGGGTGTCGGCGTCTTCGCCCGGACGCACCTGAACCTCGACTTCGTGACGGTGCTCGTCTACTTCCCCGCCGACCGGTTCGGCCCGGAGACCCGCCGCAAGGTGGCGGATCTGGTCACCGCGTCGTGGGAGGGCACGGTGGTCGGGCGCGAGGACCGGCTGGTCGAGCTCGGTCTGGCCCGGATGGCCTTCCTGGTCGCGGTGCGGCGAGGAGCAGTGCCGACGCCGGACATTGCCCACGTCGAGGGCCGGATCGCTGATATCACCCGGCGCTGGGGCGACGACTTCGCCGATCTGCTCACCCTCGGCATGGGCGCCGACACCGCGGCCGCCCTCCTGCGCCGGTACTCGGGCGCGTTCGACGAGGCCTACAAGCAGGACTTCAGCGCGGCGACGGCGGTGCGCGATGTGCGCGCGCTCGAGGCGCTCGCGGCGGCGCAGTCCGGCCTGGTCGCGGCTGGCCAGACGATGACCGCCGACGACGAGCTGGTCTTCGATCTCTACGACCCGGGGCCGGACGACCCGGCGGATCGCCGGCTGAAGATCTTCCGGGCTTCGACGCCGTTGACGCTGGCGCGGGTGCTCCCGCTGCTGTCGCTGCTCGGGCTGCAGGTGCTGGACGAGAGCCCGTACACCGTCAGCCTCGCCGACGGCCCGCCGACGTGGATCTACGACTTCGGCCTCCGGCTGCCGTCGGGGGTGCGCCTCAGCGAGGTCCGCACCGCCGATGTCGTCGAGGCGCTGAGCCAGCTCTGGCACGGCGATGTCGACGAGGACGGCTTCATGGCGCTGGTCATCCAGGCGTCGCTGACCAGCCGTCAGGTCCTCGTGCTGCGCGCCTACGCCGGCTATCTGCGCCAGGCCGGGACGCCGTACAGCCAGGGCTACATCCTCCAGGCGCTGAACGACAATGCGGCCATCGCGCGCGACCTTGTGGAGCTCTTCGAGTCGATGTTCGACCCGTCGGAGGCGGCGGCCGCCAATCCGGCGGAGGTCTCGGAGCGGATCGAGGCCGCGCTCAGCGACGTCGCGAGCCTGGATCAGGATCGGATCCTCCGGGCGCTGCGCACAGTCATCGAGGCCACGGTCCGCACGACGGCCTACGTCGACGATGCGCCGGCGTTCGCGATCAAGCTCGATCCCACCCGAATCCCGGATCTGCCCCGCCCGCGCCCCGCGCACGAGATCTGGGTCTGCTCGCCGCGGGTTGAGGGCGTGCACCTGCGATTCGGCGCGATCGCCCGCGGCGGGCTGCGCTGGTCGGATCGGCGCGAGGACTTCCGTACCGAGGTGCTCGGGCTGGTCAAGGCGCAGATGGTCAAGAACGCGGTGATCGTCCCGGTCGGGGCCAAGGGCGGGTTCTTCGCCAAGCGACTGCCCGACCCCGGCGTCGACCGCGATGCCTGGCTGGCCGAGGGCATCGGGTGCTATCGGATCTTTATCAACAGCCTGCTGGCTCTGACCGACAACTACGCGTTCGACGCCGATGGGACGCGCACGGTCATCCCGCCGCAGCAGGTCGTGCGCCTCGACGACGACGACCCCTACCTCGTCGTGGCCGCGGACAAGGGCACCGCCACCTTCAGCGATATCGCCAACTCCATCGCCGTCGAGCGGGGCTACTGGCTGGGCGACGCGTTCGCATCCGGCGGCAGCGTCGGGTACGACCACAAGGCGATGGGGATCACAGCCCGCGGCGCGTGGGAATCGGTGCGCCACCACTTCCTTGGCCTTGGGGTCGATGTGCAGGCCCAGCCGGTCACGGCCGTGGGCATCGGGGATATGTCCGGTGATGTGTTCGGCAACGGGATGCTGCTGTCTCCGCAACTGCTGTTGGTTGCCGCCTTCGACCACCGGCACATCTTCCTCGACCCCGATCCGGATGCGGCGTCCTCGTTCGCGCAGCGCCGGCGCCTCTTCGACCTGCCGCGCTCGTCGTGGGCGGACTACGACCGCGAGCTGATCTCGGCCGGCGGCGGCGTGTACTCCCGGACGATGAAGGCGATCCCGATCAGCGACCAGGTGCGCAGCCGGCTCGGCCTCGCGGCGGGCGTGGTCACGCTGTCCCCGGTGGAGCTGATGCGCGCGATCCTCCGCGCGCCCGTCGACCTGCTGTGGAACGGCGGCATAGGCACCTATGTGAAGGCCTCCACCGAGTCCGACGTCGACGCCGGCGATCGCGCCAACGACCCGATCCGCATCGACGCCACCGACCTGCGGGTGCGGGTGGTCGGCGAGGGCGGCAACCTGGGGCTGACGCAGCGGGCCCGCATCGAGTACGCGCGCCTTGGCGGCCACATCAACACCGACGCGATCGACAACTCCGCCGGCGTGGACACCTCCGATCATGAGGTCAACATCAAGATTCTGCTCGACAGCCGGGTCGCGGCCGGCGACATCGCGGTGCTCGAGCGCAATGCGGTGCTGGCCGCCGCCACCGACGAGGTCGCGCACGCGGTGCTCCGCGACAACATCGAGCAGAATGTGCTGCTCGGCGTCGAGGGCCGGCTGTCCCCGCTGATGATCGACGTCTTCCGGCGGATGCTCTACGACCTCGAGCGGCATGCCCAACTCGACCGCCGGTTGGAGTTCCTGCCCTTGGACCGCGATCTAGCGGCCCGCGATGGGTCCGGCGATGGCTTGACGCGCCCCGAGCTTGCCGTCATAGCCGCCTATACCAAGATCATGTTGACCTCGCAACTGCGCGAGTCCGACCTGCCCGACGACCCCTGGTTCCGCCGCGCGCTGGTCGGCTATTTCCCGTCGTCGATCACCGCCCAATTCGACGGTGCGCTCGATGCGCACCCGCTGCACCGCGAGATCATCACGACCTGCGTGGTCAACGACGTGGTCAACAACGGCGGGATCTCCTTCGTCTATCGGGCCGCCGAGGAGCAGGGCACCAGCGTGGCGCAGATTCTTCGCGCTTACACCGTCACCCGCGAGGTGTTCGGGCTCGAGGCGGTCTGGGCCCGGATCGAGGCGCTGGGCGAGTCCGGCGCCGCTCGTGCGGCCCAGGAGATCGCGTACCTGGAGGTGCGGCGACTCGTCGATCGCGCCACCCGCTGGCTGCTGGATAACCGCTTCCCGATCAGCGATGTCGAGTCTGAAATAGCCCGCTATCAACCGGTGATCGCCGATCTGGCCGTCCAGGTCCCCGGCCTGCTGCGCGGCGTCGAGCGCGACAACCTGACCGCGGCAGCGGGGCGGCTGATCGACGAGGGAGTGCCCGAGGCGCTTGCGCTCGAGGTCGCCTCGATGTTGACCGCGTTCATGCTGCTGGACGTTGTCGAGATCGCCCACCTGCAGGTGGAGGACTCGAACCCCACGGCGGTGGCCGACCTGTACTTCGCGCTGTCGGATCGGTTCAGCGTCGATTCACTGCTGGATCGCATCACCGCGCTGCCGCGACCGGATCGGTGGACCGCGCTGGCCCGCTCGGCGCTGCGGCAGGATCTGTACGGGGCACTCTCGGCGATCACCCGGGCGGTGCTGCAGACGACAGCGCACGCCTTGCCCGCGACCGTGCGGATCTCCGACTGGGAGGCCGCGAACTCCGAGCGCGTGCAACGGGCCCGGTCGGTCGTGAACGAGGCGCTCAGCCGTGATCAGGTCGACCTCGCGACCCTGTCCGTGGCCCTGCGCGTGCTGCGCGGGGTGAGCTAGGCCGAGCGGGGAGTGGTGGGAGTTCACCGGAGCGGGCCTGGCGACCACGGGCACGCCGGACGGGGTACTCGTCGTGATCGGTCTGGTCGTCCTGACGAGCGGGCTCGCCCTAGTGGCCGTCACGCGTCGGCGCGGCCTGCCTAGATAGCTGAGCCGGCCAGCCAGCAGCCGGACGTCAATCCCGGTCGCGGGTGACGTCCGGCCTGGTGTGGACGTACTCCGTCGGCTCCGG
>JAOPVO010000165.1 GCA_025966155.1 Pseudonocardiales bacterium | reverse complement strand
CAGCTCATCGCCGATCGCGGCTTCACCCGCGACCGCCTCGCCACCCGCGCGTACTGGAAGTTCGACGCACCGGGCTACCGCGACGGCGACACCGGCGAGGACGTCGACGCCACCATCTGATCGGCCCTCTTGCAGGCCCGGGGAGACCAGGCGGGTAGATCAGGGCCTCCGGCTGTCGCACAGGGCGTCGCCGCACGTGACGTAGATCCGCCAGGTGAAGTCGCCGAACGCGGCAACTGTCGCGCGGGCCAGGTCCAGGCCGACCGCCGCGCTGGCTACCGCGCCGTCGCGGAGGTTGACGATGATGCCGGGCTTGGCGCCGTTCGACGCGGCAGTGGCCCGGACCGTGTACGGCCCCTCAAGGGAACGGGCCTGCTGCGAGGCGATGCACGCGTCCACCGAGTCCGCGGCCGCAGCCGTCACGGTGAACGACCAGCTCATGCTCCCGCCGGTGTCGCGGACCTCGAGCTCCGCCCGGCCACCGATTCCCGTGTCCGGGAAGCGCTCGCCGAAGGCCCGCACCCTCGCTCGGTGGCCACTTAGGCCGTGGATGGTCACTTGTAGACGGCCACCGACGGCGCAAGTGGCCACCCACGGTCAGGTCCGGGATGGCCAGCCGGACCGCCCGGGCGCGTGTGCCACAGGACGTAGCCGCTCCGCGCAGCTAGAGGAGCGCGAGGGCGGGGTCGGTCAGCGTGGCCCCGATGTCGGCCAGGAACCGCGATCCGGCTTGGCCGTCGATGTGCCGATGGTCGAACGACAGGGACAACTGAGTGACCCACCGCGGCTCGATAGCCTCCGAACCATCGGATGCGGTGATGACCCACGGCTGGCGCCGGACGGCCCCGAACGCCAGGATCGCCGACTCCCCCGGGGTGATGATCGGCGTCCCCGCGTCGACCCCGAACACCCCGATATTGCTGATGGTGAACGTGCCATCGCGCAGATCGGCCGGCGTGCTGCGGCCGGCGCGCGCGGTCGCGGCCAAGGCACGCAGAGCCGTCGACAGCTCCAGCAGCGACAGCTGGGCCGCATCCTTGATATTCGGCACGATCAGCCCGCGCTCGGTGGCGGCGGCGATGCCGAGGTTGACGGCGGGGCGCAGCACGATTTCCTGCGGATCGTCGCACCACACGCTGTTCAGCAGCGGATGCCGGCGTAGCGCGAGCAGGGCGGCGCGGGCCACGAAGCTCAGCGGCGAGGTCCGGGCGTCGGCGAACTCCGGCCGCGCGTTGACCCGCTCCCGCAGCTCCATGGTCGCGCTCATATCGATCGTCAGCAACACAGTGACATGCGGGATCGTCGAGACCGACAGGGACATCGCCGCCGCCATATGACGGACGAGCCCGCGAACCGGGACTCGTTCCTCCACTGCAGAGGGCGCACCCGACGGAGCCGATACACCCGACGACGTCGCGGCGGCCTCGACATCGAGCCGGGTCACCACCCCGCCCGGGCCCGACCCGGCAACATCGACCAGATCAACCCCCAGGGCCTTGGCCAATTTGCGCACCGGTGGCTTGGCGAGCACGGGGGCGGGGCCAGCAGGGACGACCGTCAGCACTGGTGCCGGCGCCACTCGGCGACGGCGGTGAAGGGAGGTGTCGCGCGGTCCATAGCCGACCAACAATGCCGGCGCTGAATCAGACGGTAAGGCATCTAGGGAGACAGTCTCGATCTCGATGATCGGCGCGCCGACCGGGACGGTCTGACCGACCGAAACCAGCAGCGCCCCGACGACACCAGCGAATGGGGCCGGCAGTTCGACGGCGGCCTTCGCGGTCTCGATCTCGACGATGATCTGGTTGACCTCGACGGTGTCCCCCGGGGCAACGTGCCACTGGAGGATGTCGGCCTCGGTCAGCCCCTCGCCCACATCAGGCAGCAGGAAACGCTCGGTGGCCATCAGAGATCTGTCATCAGTAGGCCAGCGACCGGTCGATCGCGTCGAGGATCCGGTCCATGTTCGGCAGCCAGTCCTCCTCGATGCGGCTGGGCGGGTACGGGGTGTCGTAGCCGGTGACCCGGAGGACGGGCGCCTCGAGGGAGTAGAACGCCTGCTCCTGCACCCGCGCGGCCAACTCGCTGGCGGGGCCGAACGAGGCGTGCGCCTCGGTGGCGATCACCAGGCGGCCGGTCCGTCGGACTGACTCGACAACCGTCGAGGTGTCCAGCGGCGAGATCGAGCGCAGGTCGATGACCTCGACCGAGCGTCCCTCCTGCGCGGCGACGACAGAGGCGTCAAGGCAGGTGCGGACGGTTGGCCCATAGCCCACTAACGTCACATCGGATCCGGTGACGAGCACAGCCGCGGCGTGCAGCGGGGCGGCTAAAGCGGTCCAGTCGACGACGCCCTTGTCCCAGTACCGCCGCTTGGGCTCCAGGAAGATCACCGGGTCGTCGCTGGCGATCGCCTGGCGCAGCATCGCGAAGGCATCGGCCGGCGTCGAGGGCGCAACGACCTTGAGGCCGGGGGTGTGCGCGAAGTAGGCCTCGGGGGACTCCGAATGGTGCTCGATCGCCCCGATGCCGCCGCCGAACGGGATGCGCACGGTGATGGGCATGGACAGCAGCCCGCGCGAGCGGTTGCGCAGCTTCGCCACCTGCGTCACCAGCTGGTCGACGGCGGGGAAAACGAAGCCGTCGAACTGGATCTCGCACACCGGCCGGTAGCCGCGCATCGCCAGGCCAACGGCCGCGCCGATGATGCCGGCCTCGCCCAGCGGGGTGTCGACCACCCGGGCCTCGCCGAAGTCCTTGGCCAGTCCCGCCGTCACCCGGAAGACCCCGCCGAGCGCGCCGATGTCCTCGCCCATCAGCAGGACCTTCGGGTCGTCCTCCAGCGAGCTGCGCAGGGCCTCGTTGAGCGCCTGCACCATCGAGACCGGTTCCGGTCCGCGAATATGCGCGGCCATCAGCCCACCTCCTCCAGCGAGTCGAGGAATTCCCGCATCTGGCCGCGCTGCTGGGCCAATTCGGCGGTCTGCTCCGCGTAGACGTGATCGAACGCCGACAATGGATCGGGCTCGGGCATCGCCCGGGTGGCCGCGCGCAGGCGCACGGCCAGCTGCTCGGACTGCTCACCAACCGAATCCAGGAACCGCGCATCGAGCAGGCCCCGGGAATCCAGGTGCTTGCGCAGCCGATCGATCGGATCGCGCGCCGCCCAGCGGGCGACCTCGTCGGCGTTGCGGTACCGCGTCGGGTCGTCGGAGGTCGTGTGGGCCTCCATGCGGTACGTGTACGCCTCGATCAGCGTCGGGCCCTGGCCGCTGCGCGCATCGTCCAGTGCCCTGCGCGTCACGGCCAGGCAGGCCAGGACGTCGTTGCCGTCCACGCGCACGCCGGGGAAGCCGAAGCCGGCGGCCCGTTGGTACAGCGGCACCCGGCTCTGCTTCTCGACCGGCTCGGAGATGGCCCACTGGTTGTTCTGGCAGAAGAAGACCACCGGCAGGTTCGACGCCGCCGCCCACACGAACGCCTCGTTGGTGTCGCCCTGGCTGGTCGCGCCGTCGCCGAAGCACGCCAGCACGGCGGTGTCGGCCGCGGTGTCGCCGGACCCGACCATGCCGTCGCGCACCACGCCCATCGCGAAGCCGACGCTGTGGAGGGTCTGCGAGCCGATGACCAGCGTGTAGAGGTTCATGTTGTGCGCGCTCGGGTCCCACCCCCCGGCCAGGCTCACCCCGCGGAACAGCTCCAAAATGTGGACGGGGTCGATATCGCGACACCAGGCGACACCGTGCTCGCGGTAGGTCGGGAACACGTAGTCCTGCGACCGCAGGGCCCGGCCGGCGCCGATCTGCGCGCCCTCCTGGCCGGCGAGCGACGCCCAGAGGCCCAGCTCGCCCTGGCGCTGCAGCGCGGTGGCCTCGGTGTCGATCCGCCGCACGAGGACGAGGTCCCGGTACAGCTCGCGGAGCTCCCCGTCGGAGATGGAAAGCGGGTAGTCCGGGTGGTCTCGGCGCACGCCGTCGGCGTCAAGCAGCTGGATCATGGCTGATCCGCCTCCCTGGTGATGTGCGCCGACCGGCCAGCACAAGCGCTTCGCTTGCGTCCGGTCCGCCCAGCCTGACACCTGAAGGGCATTTCTACGGGTGCGAATCGCCGGGACGATATGCAGGGGTTCCTACAAAAAATCGCGGGCCCCGCGCCGAAGCGCGGGGCCCGCAGGTCGAATCTTGAGAGGTTAGGGCTAGCTCAGGCCAAGCGGATGCGCAGCGACTCCAGCTCGTCGCGCAGCGACGACGGCACCTTGGGGCCGATGAACTCGAACCACTCGTCGACGCCCTTGATCTCCTCGCGCCACTCCTCGACGCTCACGGCCAGGGCCGCATCGACCTGCTCGGGGGTCATATCGAGCCCGGACAGATCCAGCGAGTCGGCGGTGGGGACGCGCCCGATCGGGGTCTCGACCGCGGCGGCCTGGCCCTCGATGCGCTCCACGGCCCACTTCAGGACGCGGATGTTCTCCCCGAACCCGGGCCAGAGGAACTTGCCCTCGTCGCTTCGGCGGAACCAGTTGACGTAGAAGATCTTCGGCAGCTTGACCGCGTCGGCGCTCTTGCCCATCTCGATCCAGTGGGCGAAGTAGTCCCCGGCGTTGTAGCCGATGAACGGCAGCATCGCCATCGGGTCGCGGCGCACGACGCCGACCGCGCCGGTGGCCGCCGCGGTCGTCTCGGACGACAGCGTCGCGCCCATGTACACGCCGTGCTGCCAGTCTCGCGCCTCGATGACCAGCGGGATGGTGTCGCGGCGGCGGCCGCCGAAGAAAATGGCGTCCAGCGGGACGCCCTCGGGGTCGTCGTACTCGGGGGCGACGATCGGGCACTGCGCGATGGGGGTGCAGAACCGGCTGTTCGGGTGCGACGAGAGCTCGCCGTTGCCCGGCGTCCAGTCGTTGCCCTTCCAGTCGATCAGGTGGGCGGGCTCCTCGTCGGTCATTCCCTCCCACCAGATGTCGTTGTCATCGGTGAGCGCGACATTGGTGAACAGCGAGTTGCCCTGGGCGATCGTGCGCATCGCGTTGGGGTTCGTGCTCCACCCGGTGCCCGGCGCGACGCCGAACAGGCCGTTCTCGGGGTTGACGGCGTAGAGGCGCCCGTCCTTGCCGAAGCGCAGCCAGGCGATGTCGTCGCCGAGGGTCTCGACCTTCCAGCCCTCGATCGTGGGCTCGAGCATCGCCAGGTTCGTCTTGCCGCACGCCGACGGGAACGCCGCAGCCACGTGATAGACCTTCTTGGCCGGCGATGTCAGCTTGAGGATCAGCATGTGCTCGGCCAGCCAGCCCTCGTCGCGGGCCTTCACCGAGCCGATGCGCAGCGAGTAGCACTTCTTGCCCAGCAGCGCGTTGCCGCCGTAGCCGGAGCCGTACGACCAGATCAGCCGCTCCTCCGGGAAGTGGACGATGTACTTGGTGTCGTTGCAGGGCCACGGGACATCGGCCTGGCCCTCGGCCAGGGGCGCGCCGACGGAGTGCAGGCCGGGCACGAAGTCCGCGTCGGTCCCGAACTTGGCCAGCGCCGCGGTGCCCATGCGGGTCATGATGTGCATGCTGATCACGACGTAGGGCGAATCGGTGATCTCGGCACCGAGCAGCGAGTTGTCCCCGCGCAGCGAGCCCATGCAGTACGGGATGACATACATCGTGCGCCCGCGCATCGACCCGCGGAAGCGCTCGGTGAGCAGCTCCTTCATCGCGCCCGGATCCATCCAGTTATTGGTGGGTCCGGCGTCCTGCGGGTCGACCGAGCAGATGTACGTGCGGTCCTCGACCCGGGCGACGTCGGTCGGGTCGGACTGGCAGAGGAACGAGTTGGGCTTCTTCTCCGGGTTGAGGCGGCGAAGCGTCCCCGAGGCCACGAGCTCCTCGGTCAGGCGCGTCCATTCCTCGGGCGAGCCGTCGCACCAGACGATGCTGGCGGGCTCGGTGAGCTCGGCGGTCTCCCGAACCCACGCGAGCAGGCGGGCGTGCGTCGTGGGGGCGTTGGCCCCAGTGGCGTCGGCAAAATCTGCGATCGGTGGCGTCATGTCGGTTTCCTCGTCGATGTCGGCGCTGACAGGTGAGGTGCACGCAGGCGGGACGGTTGGTCTCCGGATTCCGACGCCAGCTCGCGGGGTGACCGGTCATGCTTGCGTGTGCACTAAGACCAGTAAAAGGCCGACAGCGCTTACGCAGCCACTCCCAGCGCCGCGTCCTTACTCACATGCGACTTTCGTCGCACTCGACTTGTCCCCGTGAAACAGCGATCAGCACGCGAGCCTCAGCAGGACGCCAGTCCGCCGAAATAGCCGGTGATGAAGTACTGGATGCGCTCGTAGCCCTGCGTACCGCGATCGCCATACGCATTGTCGGAGCCGACCAGTGTGAGCAGCGCGATAGTGCCCTCATCCATATCCGATGGGGACAACGTGAGGCCGGCGCCCGAATCCGGGGCGACCTCGACATTGCGCGTGGCGGCATAGGCGCCCTGATAGCAGGACGCGGCCAGCAGCGCCTCGCCATCGTCGGTCTCACGGCCGAATTGCTTGCGCACGGACAGGCCCCAGCCGATCCCGAGCAGGGTCATTGCCGCGAAGTCGCCATGTTCATAGGCGCCGCGCAACTCGTCGTCGGTGTATTGCACGGTGTTATCGGCCGAGCAGTAGCCGATGCCCTTGATCTTCTCGCTCTTGCAGGATGGCTTGGAAGTGTCCTTCGCGGTGACCGGTGCCCAGTGGTACTGCGTGCGGCTGAAGGCGTCGACCCAGAACGATTCGAGGTCCTGCGGGCCCAGGGACACGGTGTCGCTGCCGTCGTGGCCGTCGTACGGCAGATCGCCGCCGGCGTCGTAGTCGGCCTGGCTGGTGTAGGGGCGCTCGGTGATGCCGCGATCGGCCCAGTCCGTGTTGCAGAAGCCGGCGCCGTACTGGATCCCGTCGGCGAGGGCGGCGATGCGGTCGAAGCCATTGCCGTGCGCGCCCTGATCATCGGCGGCGCTGCCGTCGGGGTCGCGCAATT
>JAOPVO010000157.1 GCA_025966155.1 Pseudonocardiales bacterium | reverse complement strand
GTACTTCATCGCCCGGCGCATCGACCCGCGCCCAGAGGACCGCTCGGACGCCGATATCTCCGACGGGGCCGGCGACCTCGGGTTCTTCAGCCCGGGCAGCTACTGGCCGCTGGGAATCGCTATGTCGGCATCGGTGACCGCCTACGCGCTGGCATTCCGGCAGTGGTGGCTCGTAGTGGTCGGCGTCGGGCTCATCGTGACCACCGTGTCGGGCCTGCTCTTCGAGTACTACGTCGGGCAGCGCAAGGCCCTGCGCTAGAAGTACGGCGGTACCTCGACCGGAAACCGGCACAGGATCGACACAGCACGGCTCGACACAGCACCGCTCGACACAGCACCGCTCGACACAGCACGGCTCGACACAGCACGACTCGGCCGCGCACACATCGCCTCAAGCGATCGGTGCGCGGCCGTTCTGCTCCCCTGTCGCTGATGACCTGCACCCGTCGCGTCTCTGAGAGGCTCCTGCTCATGTCTGACGCTCGCGCAGCCCCGGCACCAGGGGCCGATCGGGTTGTCGTCCTGGTCGGTTTCATGGGGGCCGGCAAGACGACGACCGGCCGAATGCTGGCCCAGCGCCTGGGCATCCCCTTCGTCGATAGCGACCATGTGGTGACCCAGCGAACCGGCCGCACTATCGCCGAGATCTTCGCCGACGACGGCGAGGCGGCGTTCCGGGCCCTGGAGGCCGCAGTGATCGCTGAGCTCGTGGCCGGCCCGCCGGTGGTGCTGTCGGTCGGCGGGGGAGCGGTGGAGACCGATGCGACCCGCGCGGCGCTGGCCGGTGTCGTGGTGGTGCACCTGCACGTGAGCTTCCGCCAAGCGCTGCGCCGGGTCGGTGGCGATCCCCGTCGACCCATGCTGGCCCGGCCCGACATCGAGCAGGTGTACCGCCGCCGCGATCCGCTGTACCGAGCGGTGGCCACATTCACCGTGGTGACCGATGGCGGATCGCCCACGCGGGCGGTGGAGCAGATCCGGGCCAGCCTGCCGCCGCAGTAGCCCGCGAATCACGAGCCCCAACTGCCACCCTGGGGTCGCGAACGACGAAGGGCCCCGCCGATCGGCGGGGCCCTTCGTCATTGCTGATCCAGCGGTAGGTCAGTCGACGCGGCTGCTCAGCGCCTTCGGCTCCGGATCGTGGCTCTCGGCCTCGATCGCGGCATCCATCCGCGCCTGCAATTCCGCCTTCTCCTTGACCGGGGAGAAGAAGCCGCGCAGCGTGCGCCCGGGCTGGCCCAGCTTGTTCATCTTCTTGGGCACCGGGGCGCCGGCGTACTGAAGCACGCTGTGGCCGTGGTCATCGACCGGTCCGAGCGGCTGGTGCACCTCGATGAACTCACCGCTGGGCAGTCGCCGGATGATCCCGGTTTCCAGGCCGTGGTCCAGGACCTCGCGGTCGTGGCGCTGGAGGCCGAGGCAGATGCGGTAGGTGATGAGGTATGCCAAGGGCGGGAGCACGAAGACGCCGATGCGACCGGCCCACGTCATCGCATTCAGGGAGATGTCGAATGCGTAGGCGATCAGGTCGTTGCCGCCCGACAGCAGCAGCACCATGTAGAACGAGATCGCCATCGCGCCCAGGCCGGTGCGGACCGGTGCGTCCCGGGGTCGCTGGAGCAGGTTGTGGTGGGCCTTGTCCTTCGTCATCTTGGCTTCGATGAAGGGGTACGCGCCGGCGAGGGTGAACAAAATCCCGGGCAGCACCAGCGTCGGCCACATCAGCGGCGGGATGGTGTGCTCGAAGAGGCGGATCTCCCACGGCGGGAACAGGCGAGTCGAGCCGTCGAGGAAGCCGATGTAGAAGTCGGGCTGCGATCCAGCCGAGACCTGTGAGGGCTTGTACGGGCCGTACAGCCAGATCGGGTTGATCTGGACGAGCCCGCTGAGCGCGGCCACGAAGCCGAAGACGAGGAAGAAGAACCCACCGGCCTTGGCTGCGTAGAGCGGGTAGAGCCGCTCGCCCTGCACGGTGTCCTCGGTCCGGCCCGGTCCCGCGAATTGAGTGTGCTTCTGTTTGATCAGCAGCGCCATGTGCGCCCCGATCAGGGCCGCCAGCAGCGCCGGGATGAGCAGGACGTGCACGATGTACAGCCGACCGAGGATCTCCGTGCCGGGGAACTCCGCGCCGAAGATCAGGAACGCCACCCAGGTGCCGATGACCGGCAGCGACAGCATGATCGCGTGCGCGATCCGCAGCCCGGTGCCCGACAGCAGGTCATCGGGGAGCGAGTAGCCGGCGAAGCCCTCGACCAGGCCCATGGTGATCAGGCCCAGGCCGATCAGCCAGTTGATCTCGCGCGGCTTGCGGTACGCGCCGGTGAAGAACACCCGGAACATGTGGATGATCATCGCGGCGACGAACAGCAGCGCCGCCCAGTGGTGGATCTGGCGCACGATCAGGCCGCCGCGCACGTCGAAGCTGATGTCCAGCGTCGAGGCGTAGGCCCGGGTCATCTCGATGCCGCGCAGCGGCGTGTACGAGCCGTCGTACTGCACCTCGGTCATCGAGGAGTCGAAGAAGAACGTCAGGTACGTGCCCGAGAGCAGCAGGATGATGAACGAGTAGAGCGCGATCTCGCCCATCATGAACGACCAGTGGTCCGGGAAGACCTTGTTCAGTTGCTTGCGCAGCCCGGTCGCCGGTGAGAGGCGCTCGTCGACCCAAGTGCCCGCCTTGCCAATTGGCGTGGAGGGGGCCTTGCGTCGCTGCGTCGCCGTTGGTGCTGTCATGGCCGCTCCCAGAATCCAGGGCCGATTGCCTCGGTGAAGTCGCTGCGGGAGACGAAGTAGCTCTTTCCGTCGACGGTCTCCACGTCGATCGGCAGCTTCGGCAGGCTGCGGCTAGCGGGGCCGAATACCGGCTTCGCATCCTTCAGCACGTCGAACTGGGACTGGTGGCACGGGCACAGCAGGCGCGAGGTCTGCCGTTCGTACAAGGATGCCGGGCAACCGGCGTGCGTGCAGATCTTGGAATAGGCAACATAATCGCCCCAGCCGAAGCCGCTCTGGTTCTCCCGCGCCTCCACTCGCTGACCGGGCAGGAGCCGGATCAGCAGGACGGGGGAGTCGCTGGCCAGCAGGCCGCCCTCGACACCGGGGAACACGGTGGTGATGCCGCCGGGGGCGATGTCGTCGGGGCTGACGCGCCGGCCGTCGTCGTAGACCATGGGGGTGTTCTTCGACCACAGCGTGGTGAACATCGCGTCGCCGGGCTTCTTGATCATCCCGCCGACCAGCGATACCAGCGGCGCCGCGGCCAAGGCGCCGCCGGCGAGGCCGAGGGTCACCTTGAGCATGGAGCGGCGCTTGAGGCCGGTGTCCTCGAGGCCGGCCAGCAGCGTCTGGATCATCGCCGCGCTATCGGCCGGATCGGCCGCGCCGTCGTGGCGGTCCTGGACCGCCTCCTCCTCGGGCATCAGCCACTTCGCCCAGAGGACAGCGCCGATTCCGATGGCGAACAGGGCAACCGCCAGGCAGGCGCCCAAGATGGGCGTGTAGTACTGGAAGGCCTGGCTGCCCTGGCCCGGCAGGTGGTACTTGAACGGCACGGCCACGAAGCAGACGACGAACGCGACGACGGCCAGGAAGCCGGTCAGGAAGCACGCGCTGACCGCGAGTTCGGCGCGCTTCTCGGCCTTCGTGCCCGCGACCGGGAACCGCTGGCGGCGATGAATGAGGATGACGCCGTCCTCGCGGGCGGCGGCGATCATCGCCTCCTCGGTGGTCATGGCCGCGAAGTCCGCCTCGGTGAGAGGCGCGTCCGGACCGCCGTGGCCATGGGGCGTGGCGTGCGGGCCCCTGGCGGCAACCGCCGCGCTGGCAGGATCCTGCGTCTGCGTCACGACTTGGCTCCGATCCACAGGATGACGCCCATGAGGCCGCCGATCCCGACGATGAAGATGACCAGGCCCTCGGGCACCGGCCCGGCCCGGCCGATGGCCGCGCCGCCCGGGTCGTTCGAGGCCTTGAGCGACTGGATGTAAGAGACGATCGAGCGCTTCTGCGCCGGCGTCAGCTGGTTGTCGCTGAAGGTCGGCATGTTCTGCGCGCCGCTGAGCATGACCGCGTAGATCTGCTCGTCGGTGGCGTTGATGGCCGGGGCGTAGGCGCCAGCAGACAGCGGCGCGCCCTTGCCGGCGAAGTTGTGGCACGACGCGCAGTTCAGGCGGAACAGCTCGCCGCCCTCGGCGACATCGCCATCGCGCAGGTTGCCCTCGGGCAGCTCATTGCCGCCGCCGTTGGACTGCACGTAGGCCGCGAGCTGGCGGGACTCCTCGTCAGTGAACTTGGGGTCCTTCTCCGGGATCTGCGCCTCCTGGCGCATGGCGGGCATCCGGCCGGTGCTGACCTGGAAGTAGGTGGCGGCGGACCCGATGCCGATGAGGCTCGGCCCGCGGTTCTTGACGCCCTCGAGGTTCGCCCCGTGGCAGGCGATGCAGCTGGTCGTGAACAGGATCCGGCCGGCTTCGATGTCGTCCGCGCTGCTGGCGGTCTCATCGGCGCTGGACGCGGAGGAGAAGAGGCCGTAGCCCAGCCCCGATCCGACCAGCGCGGCGCCGAGGATGACGGAGCTGGCCAGGCGACGGCGCCAGCGTCCACGGGCCTTGGGCGCCTTCGAGCCAGCCGTGCCGGTCGGGCGGGTGGCCGCGCGCTTCGAGGCCGCGACCCGCGTGCGGCGGGCCGTCTCGCTCGTGGCCGCGGCTCGCTCGATGGCCGGGCTGAAGTCGAGATCGTCGTCGAACTCGTCGGTCACGGCCTTCCCTTCCTGATCTGCGGTGCTGATGCTCTGGATGGCGCTGCTGTCGGTACTACGCCCGCGAGGGGCCCGGCGGATGCGCTCAGGCGCACGGTCGGAACTCACTGAATGATGTAGATCGTCGCGAAGAGGCCGATCCACACCACGTCGACGAAGTGCCAGTAGTACGACACCACGATGGCGGCGGTTGCCTGCGCCGGGGTGAACCGGCCCAGGGTCGTGCGGATCAGGAACAGCACGAAGGCGATCAGGCCGCCAATGACGTGCAGGCCGTGGAAGCCGGTGGTGAGGAAGAAGACCGAGCCGTAGCCGGTGGCCGACAGCGTGTTCCCGTCCAGCACCTGCACGTGATACTCGTAGCCCTGGCCGCCGACGAATACCGCGCCCATGATCAGCGTGACCACGAACCAGCGGCGCAGGCCGTAGACATCGCCGACCTCGGCCGCGAAGACGCCCATCTGGCACGTCACGCTGGACAGCACGAGGATCGTGGTGAAGACCAGCGCGTACGGGACGTTGAGGTGAATCAACTGCCCGTCCTCGAGGCGCATGGGCCATTCGTTCGCGTGCACCGAGCGCACGGTGAAGTACATGGCGAACAAGCCGGCGAAGAACATGAGCTCACTGGAAAGCCAAACGATGGTGCCGACGGCAACCAGGTTCGGCCGAGTGAGCGAATGCACCTTGCTGGTCTCGAACGCCGGCGTCGCAGCGGCGGTGGAGGCAGTCACGAACAGCATTATGGCTGCCGCGTCGCGTCGCGTCGCCACGGGGTCCGGTGCGCGGTGGTCGTGTCGTCCGCGCACGGCCTCGCTACGATGCGAGCCATGACCAGCCCGTCCTCCACGCCGCCGGATCTGACCGTGCTCATCTACAGCCAGCTCCCGGCGGTGCGGGCCCAGGTCCGCCAGGCCATCGGGCGCCGGCCCGCGGCCGACCTCGGCCGGATCGAGTGGATCGAGTGCTCTCGCTTCGACGAGGTGACCTTCGAGGTCGAGCGCGGCGTCGATCTCGCCATCCTCGATGGCGAGGCCCAGCCGACCGGCGGCATGGGCGTGGCCCGGGCGATGAAGAACGAGATCCGCGACTGCCCGCCGCTGGCGGTCCTGGTGGCGCGCGTCCAGGACACCTGGCTGGCCTCGTGGTCCATGGCCGATGCGGTCCTCACCCGCCCGCTCGACCCGGTGCGCGCCGCCCAGCAGGTCGCGGAGCTGCTGCGGGCGCGGGCGAGCGAGATCCCCGTCGTTAGGTGATCAGCGGTTCGGTGCCGCCCGCGTCCGGGCCCGCAGCGCCACCCGGCGCGGATGTCGAGCACACCTGGCGATCGCTGCTGGGCCGCCTGGCCGGGCGCGGCGACCTCGGCGAGTCCGCGTCGACCTGGGCAATGGACGAGATCATGTCCGGCTCGGCCAGCGACGCGCAGATCGCCGCCTTCGCGGTTCTGCTGCGGGCCAAGGGCGAGACGGTCGCCGAGCTGACGGGGCTGGCGGGCTCGATGCTGCGCAGAGCCCCGGCGGTGGCGACGACCGGGCGCAGTGTCGACATCGTCGGCACCGGCGGCGACGGCGCGCACACGGTCAACATCTCGACGATGGCGGCGATCGTGGCGGCGGCCTCGGGTCGCCCGGTGGTCAAGCACGGCAACCGGGCGGCGTCGTCGGCCTGCGGGGCCGCGGATGTGCTGGAGGCACTGGGCATCGCGATCGACCTCCCGGCCGCCGCAGTGGCCCGGACGGTGCGCGAGATCGGTATCGGGTTCTGCTTCGCGGCGGTCTTCCACCCGGGCATGCGGCACGCCGGCAGCGCGAGGCGCGACCTCGGGATCCCCACGGCCTTCAATTTCCTGGGCCCGCTGACCAACCCGGCCCGCCCGGCGGCCTCGGCGATCGGCTGCGCGGACCGCGCGATGGCCCCGCTGATGGCTCAGGTGCTGGCTGCGCGCGGCGACACCGCGCTGGTCTTCCGCGGCGATGACGGCCTCGATGAGCTCACCACGGCCAGCACGTCGAGCGTCTGGATCGTGACGGGCGGGACCGTGTCCGAGACCATGCTCGATCCGTCGGCGCTGGGGATCGCGGCCGCTTCCCCCGATGCGCTTCGCGGCGGGGCGGCGCCGTTCAATGCCGCGGTCGTGCGCGAGGTGCTGGCGGGCGGATCGCCCCAGGTGCGAGCCGCGGTCACGCTGAACGCCGGCGCGGCGATTGCCGCTTTCGACGGACTGGGCGCACCGGAGACGCTGGATGCGGCCCTGCGCGACGGAATCCGCGCTGCTGAGCACGCTATTGACAGCGGTTCGGAGGCAACGTTGCTCAGCGAATGGGCGGCATTGAGCCAGTCGCTGCGGGCCACCTGAGCAAGCTTACTATTTATCGCTGCGAGCTGCTGGCCCGGTAGCGCTCCGGAGCAGCACGTCAGTGCGGCTGAGAAGCACGCCCTGGCTGCTAGTCGGCGCCGATGGCGAAGGCCGCCTCGAGGTCGTGCCGGGAGTACGCGCGGAACGCGATATGCGTGTCGGTGCCGAGGACGCCGTCGACCTTGCTCAATCGCCCGGCGATGACCTCGGCGATCTGGTCGAACTCCCGGACCCGCACGATGGCCACGAGGTCGACGTCGCCGGCCACGGAGTAGACCTCGCTCACGCCCTCGAGGTCGGCAATCTGCTGGGCAACCTCGGGGATGCGGTCGGGCATCACGGAGACCATGACGATCGAGGTGATCATCGGGCCATCGTATGGCCGTGCCACTGGCGCTGCGAGCTGCGTGCCATGGGCAATTCGGCGTCCGGGCCCGTCCCCAGGACGCGTCGCCGCTCGGGCAGTGCCGGATCGCCTATGACCTGCAGCGACCGCCCGGCCGCGAACGGCGCGAGGGCCGCGCGGGCGCTCTCGCCGGCCTCGGCGATCCGGGCCGCGCCGCCGGCCCCGAACGCGGGCGACGCCCACGGCTGGGTCGCCAGCACCAGACGGGTGCCGGGGCGCTCCAGCCACCGCGCGATGAGCTCGATCTCCTCGGCCAGCGCCGCGCCGAGCGGCCCCGGGCGATGCGCCACGCCATCTGCGGTGGCTACCAGCGAGTCCACGACCGGCATGGGGGCGATGCCGCGCGGCGCCGTGCCGGCCGCGGCGAGCCGGCCCCGGTGGATTACGGCAAGGTCCCAGCCGCCGCTGCCATCCGGCGCAGCGGCGACCAGTTCGTCGATGCCCACGAGCGCGGCGATGCGCTGGGAGCGGGCGCACGCGGCGATCAGCGCGGCGGCGCGGTCGCGCATCGCCCCGGCGTGCTCGTACCGCCCGGCATCGGACAGCCCACGCATCCGGGCGAGCAGCGGATCGAGCAGCGGGCGGATGTCCCCGGACCACGCCGCGGCCACGGCATCGGACAGCAGGCCATACGCGTCGGGTGCGAGCCGGTGCTCGCACGGCGCTCCGCAGCGGGCCATCTCGGCCAGCGCGCAGGCCGGGCGCGTCACGACCGTCGCGGACAGCCGGTCACCGCATTGCCGCAGCGGGACGGCCTCGTGAATGGCATCGCGGACGGCCTCGGCCAGTTGCCGGGAGCGCAGGGGCCCCAGATAGCGCTCGTGGTCATCGCGGGCCTCGCGCACTATCGACAGGCGCGGGTACGGCTCGCGGGTGAGCTTGAGCCACTGCGCCCGCTCGGGGCGGGTGGAGCGGCGATTGAAGCGCGGCTTGTGCTCGGCGATGAGGCGAAGCTCGCGGACCTGGGCTTCGAGTGTGTGCGCGCAGGAGATCGCGTCGACGCGATCGGCGATGCCGACCATCTCGCCCATCCGGGTGCGGGTCTCGCTGGCGACGAAATAGCGACGGACACGGGTGCGCACGTCCTTGCTGGTGCCGATGTAGAGCGCCTCGTCGCGCGGGCCCCGGAAGATGTAGACGCCCGGACCGCTGGGCAGGTCGGCGGCCAGGCGCCGCTTGCGCCGCTGGGCCGGGCTTACCGCGCGGGTGAAGGCGTGCAGCTCGGGCAGGGAATGCACCCCGATGCCGCCGACGCGATCCAGCAGCGCGTGCAGGACATCGACGGTGGCGCGGGCATCAGCCAGCGCACGATGGATCGGCTCGGTGCTGGCGTTGAAGTGGCGGGCCAACGTGCCCAGCTTGCAGTTGGGCACCTCGTCGCGGGCCAGCGCCCGGCGGGCGAGGGTGACGGTGTCGACCACTGACGCGCGCGCCGCCCAGGGCCAGTGCCGCCCGGCGTCGGCGCAGGCCGAGGCCAGGAAGCCGGTATCGAACTTGGCGTTGTGCGCAACCAGCACGCTGCCGCTGGCGAACTCCAGAAAGGCCGGCAGGACCTCCTCGATGCGCGGGGCCTGAATGACCATCGAGTCGGTGATGCCAGTGAGGATGCTGATGAACGGCGGAATGCCGCGGCCGGGGTCCACGAGGGTCTGGAACTCCCCGAGGACCTCGCCGCCGCGAACCTTGACGGCGCCGATCTCGGTGATGGCGTCGGTGCCGGGCACGCCGCCGGTGGTCTCGAGGTCGACCACCACGAAGGTCACCGCCCGAAGCGGCTCGTCGAGGTCGTCGAAGGTCAGTTGCACGATTCGGACGGTAGGACCAGGCGCCGACAGGACCCGCGAGCCCCGCCGACGGTCTAGTGGCGCTATCCAAACTGTCGGCGCCCGGCCATAGCGTCCGCGGGCGCGCGGCCCACCGGCCGGCGCGCCGACCTACCGGCTCCACCGCCGGACCGCCGAAGGAGTGCCAACTATGCTTATTGACTGCGACACCTGCCAGGTCCGCGGGCTGCGCTGCGGCGACTGCGTCGTCACAGTGCTGCTCGGGATGCCGGCGATGCCCCCCGCGCCCGATCTGGACCAGCACGAGCGGATCGCCCTCGCGGCGCTCGCCGACGGCGGGCTCGTGCCGCCGTTGCGCTTGGTGTCTGGCGGTTGAGAAACACCACGCTGAGTGGCCAATCAACTGTATTTATCAGCTATTGCCCGGTTTGGGCGTGACCTACGACGCATCCGACACGCGGAGGGCGGCGTGGATTGCCGATGTGAAGGGGGTGTCGTAATCTTTCCGAGACCTTCCGGTCAGCTAGCCGCTCCGTTCCGGCGCGGCGCCGGAAGTCACCGCCGAGTTGGATGCAGTCGGCCAATCGGTTCCGTGCCCAGGCGATCAGCTTGAGCGAGGCGCCGATACAGCCGTTCCGAACCGGGGAACCACCGTTCCCCTTGGGGTGAATCGACTCGCGTGATGTGCTCCGGTCCGCCGGGGCGCACTGCGCGGCCGTAGGGCGTCTTCCGCGCCCGAACCCGTCAGCTAACCCGGTAGGCGGTTACCCGGAAGAACGGAGCGTCGACGCCTGTGGCGCCGAACAACTTCACTGCGCGCACCAACAGCACTGACCGCACCACCAGCACGAGCGGGACCGATCTATCGGCACTGCCGGCGTCGTTAGGCCGCCCGCCCGTCCAGCGTCACAGGATTGCGCTGCGCAAGCCCCTCGTCGGCGTTCTTGCCATCGCTGCGCTCGGCCTCTCGCTGCTCGCGCCCGGCCAGGCCGGAGCCGACCCCGACACGATCGCGTCGGTCAACGCCGAGCTGACCAAGCTCAGCATCGCCAACGAGCAGCTCACTGAGCAGTTCAATGCCGCGACGATCGATGTCGACGCCAAGACCGCTGCCGCCGCCTCCGCCGGGACAGCCGCGGACGCAGCCCAGGTGACCTACACCGCGGCGCGCGACCACTTCAAGACCAGCCTCGTCGAGCAGTACACCGGCTCGTCGTTCAGCCGCACCGCCGCTCTGCTCAACAGCGCGTCGGGCCAGGAGTACCTCGACCAGCTCGAGACGCTCAACCTGATGAACGTGAAGCGCTCCGGCGAGCTCACGGCGCTGACTGCGGCGAAGGACTCGGCGCAGACCGCCCAGGCCACGGCTGCGGATCTGCTGAACCAGGCCACCTCGCTGCGTGACTCCCTCGCCCAGCAGCAGGAGGACCTCGCCGCGGACCAGAAGACCTACAAGACCAAGCTTGCGAGCCTCACCGCGGCGCAGCAGGCGGCCTACTACGCCGCCCGGTCCACGGCGACCACACCCACAGGCCAGACCGTGGCGGCTCCCGCCACGGCGGCGCCGGTCTCTATGGCCGCGCCTGCTCCGTCGCAGGCTGCGGCGGTTGCGGTCCAGACTGCGCTGGCCCAGCAGGGCAAGCCGTACGTCTATGCCGCCGGCGGGCCGGGCACGTACGACTGCTCGGGCCTCACCCAGTACGCCTGGGCCGCGGCCGGGGTCTACCTGCCCCACAACGCGGCGGCTCAGTACGGCTACGGCACGCACGTATCCCTGGATGCGCTGCAGCCCGGCGACCTGGTGTTCTACTACAGCCCGATCGCCCACGTCGGCGTCTACATCGGCAACGGCCAGATCGTGCACGCCCCGACCTCCGGCGATGTCGTCCGGGTCGTGTCGGTGTACGCCAGCGGAACCCCGGTTGGGGCCACCCGCCTCTAGGCTCGAATGGGTCGACGCTGCTCATCGGAGTGTCGCTCACCTGCACCTGCACCAGCACCGTCCGCCGGAGCGGGCCCTTGCGTGAGGAGCGCTCTCACGTGAACGAGGGCCCGCATCGGCGGACGTTGGTCATTTCCAACGACTTCCCGCCGCGCGCCGGCGGCATCCAGACCTTCGTCTGGGAGCTCGCCGTGCGCCAGCCCCCGGAATCGATAGTCGTCTATGCCTCCCGCTACGCCGGCTGGGAGGAGTTCGACGCCGCCGCGCCGTTCCCCGTGATCCGGGACCGCTCCCGGATGCTGCTGCCGACGCCGCGGGTGGCCCGGCGGGCGGCGGCCCTGCTGGAGGAGCACGGCTGCACTGCGGTGTGGTTCGGCGCGGCCGCGCCTCTGGGCCTGCTGGGCCCGACGCTGCGCCGGGCGGGGGCCGAGCGGATCGTCGCCACCACGCATGGCCATGAGGTCGGGTGGGCGCTGCTGCCGGGCCCGCGCCAGCTCCTGCGCCGCATCGGGGGAAGTGTCGACGTTGTCACCGTGCTGGGGGAGTACACCCGTGTCCGGCTGCACGGCGCGCTCGGCGTCGACCGCGCAGGCGGGCCCGCCGTCGCGCGCCTGGCTCCCGGCGTCGACTCGAGTCGCTTCGCGGCCACGCCGGCCGCGGACCTGGACGGGCAGTATCTGCGGGCCCGGCACGGCATCGCCCCCGATGCCCCGGTGCTGCTCTGCGTCAGCCGCCTGGTGCCCCGCAAGGGCCAGGATGCTCTGATCGCGGCGATGCCGGCTGTGCTCGCCGCGGTCCCGAACGCGCGGCTGGTGCTGGTCGGGCGGGGCAAGGACGAGTCGCGTCTCCGGGCGCTGGTGCGCGACGCCGGCGTCGAGGCCGCTGTGGTGCTTGCCGGCGGCGCCTCGGATGCTGAGCTGCCGGGCTACTACGCGATGGCGTCGGTGTTTGCGATGCCCTGCCGCACGCGCCGCGCCGGGATGGATGTCGAGGGGCTCGGCATCGTGTTCCTGGAGGCATCGGCGGCCGGCCTGCCGGTGATCGTCGGGGATTCCGGCGGCGCTCCGGACGCGGTGCGCGACGGCGAGACGGGGATCCTGGTCGATGGGCGCGATGGTTCGGCGATCGCGCGCGCGGCGAGCACGCTGCTGAGCGACCCGGTCGCGGCCCGGGCCCTCGGCGAGACCGGCCGGCAGTGGGTCGCGCAGGACTGGACCTGGGACGCGACTGCCGACCGTCTGCGCGGTCTGCTCGATGCCTAGCGGCGGGCCTACTCGTCCCGAGGGGCCGAGTAGAGCGCCTCGATGTCGCCGGCGTGCTCCTCGCGCACGACATTGCGCTTGAGCTTCAGCGACGGGGTGATCTGGCCGCCCGCCTCGGTCCAGTCGACGCCCAGGATCTGGAACGACCGGATCGACTCGGCCCGGCTCACTGATCGGTTCGCGCTGTCAATGGCCCCTTGCACCTCGGCCCGGAGCGCCGCGTCGTTGACCATGTCGGCGATCTCGGTTGACGGGTCCGCGCCCGTTCGCTGCAGCCACAGCGGCCACGATTCGGGGTCGACGGTGATGAGGGCCCCGACAAACGGCTTGGCCTCGCCGACGACCATGGCCTGGCCGACGAGCCAGTGCGCCCGGATGAGGTCCTCGAGCGGGGCGGGGGCCACATTCTTCCCGGCCGCCGTCACCAGGATCTCCTTGCTGCGCCCGGTGATCGTCAGATTGCCCTGCGCGTCCTTGGCCCCGAGGTCGCCGGTGCGGAACCAGCCCTCCTCGTCGAAGGCCGCCGCTGTGGCCTCGTCGTTGTGCCAGTAGCCGGCGAACACGACCGCGCCGCGCACCATGACCTCCCCGGACTCGCTGAGCTTCAGCTCGGCGCTGGGGATCACAGTGCCGACCGTGCCGATGGCGACGTGGTCCGGCCGGTTCGCGGCCACGGCGGCCGTCGTCTCGGTCAGGCCGTAGCCCTCGAGCACGGTGAGCCCGACGCCGCGGAAGAAGTGGCCCAGCCGCTCGCCCAATGGCGCGCCGCCGGAGATCGCCGTCGTGCAGCGGCCGCCGAGGGCGGCGCGCAGCTTGCCGAACACCAGGCGGTCATAGATAGCGTGCTTAACCTTGAGGGCAGCGCCGGCATCGCCATCGGCCTTCGACCAGGCGACGGCGACCTGCTCGGCGCGGGCGAAGATCGAGGCGCTGAGCCTGCCCTTGGCCTGGGCCTTCTGCTGCGCGCCGTTGTAGACCTTCTCGAACACCCGCGGCACGGCAAGGACGAATGTCGGCTTGAACTCGTCGAGGTCGCCGAGCAGGTTCTTCGTGTCCGGCACGTGGCCGAGCACGCATCCCGTGGACAGTGCCGCGATGCCGATGGCCCGGCCGAAGACATGCGCGAGGGGCAGGAACAGCAGCGTGGCGTTGTCGGGATTGAATAGCCCGCTCATCTCCTCGCGCACGAACGCGACCTCGGCGAGCAGGTTGCCGTGGGTGATCTGAACGCCCTTGGGCCGCCCGGTGGTGCCCGACGTGTAGATGACGGTGGCGAGATCGCCGGCGGCGACGCCCTCGCGCGCTGCGTGCACCTGCTCGTCGGTGGCCGAGGAGCCGAGCGCCCGGATCTGGTCCATGCCGCCGGCGGACAGCTGCCAGACCTGGCGCACCGAGGTCCCGCCCAGCACGTCCTGCGCCGTGGCGGCGTGCGCGTCGGACTCGACGACCAGCGCGATGGCGCCGGAGTCGGCCAGGATCCATTCGACCTGACTGGCACTGGAGGTCTCGTAGATCGGCACGACCACGGCCCCTATCGACAGTGCCGCGAAGTCCAGCAGCGACCAGTCCAAGGTGGTCCGGCTCATGATCGCCAGCCGCTGGCCCTCGCCCAGACCCGCGCCCAGGAGGCCGCGGGCGACCTCGAGGACCTGGGCCGCGACCTGAGCGGCCGACAGCGGAGCCCAAGCGCCATCGACCCGGATGCGGGCGGCGACGCGGTCGGGCGCCTGCTGCGCATGGTCGAACAGCGCACTGGCGGCGTTGCCGGAGCCGCGCGACTGCACTGCCGCGCCAGTCTGCACAGCAACGCCGGCGGGTTCGCCGAGGCGCTCGGGTGTGGCGGATGGAGACACGGCCAGGATCCTTCCTGAGCGGACATTGGTCAGGTCCATGCTCCCGGCGCCGAAGGGACTCGGGCGGCGGCAAGCTGAGCGATCGCTGAGCCCTGACACTAACGCGAGTGGCATCGCCGGCGCGTGCGCGCGGGTCCGACCGGGCCGTCTACCCTTCGTCTGTGGCGGACACCTCGACGCAGTCGATCCGCGTCGAGGCGAGCCCGGCGGCGGTCATGAGCGTCATTGCCGATTTTGCCGCGTACCCGTCCTGGGCGGCGTCGGTGAAGCGCTGCCAGGTTGTCGCGGCGGGCCCGGACGGGCGGGCCGAGCGGGTCCGGTTCCTGGTGGAGAACGGCCCGGTAAAGGACGATTACGAGCTGGCCTACGTCTGGACCGGCGACGACGCGGTCGAGTGGTCCCTGGTGCGGGGACAGATGCAGAAGGCGCAGCAGGGCTCCTATCGGCTGCGCGGCGACGCCGGCGGCACCGAGGTTGTCTATTCCCTTGCGATCGAGCCGGCGATCCCGATGCTCGGGCTGCTGAAGCGCAAGGTGCAGAAGGTCATTCTCGATACCGCGCTCAAAGAGCTGAAGAAGCACGTCGAGGCCCGAGGTGCTTGACGATGGGTCGCCTGAGGGCGGCGCGCCGTCCGGGCCCGCCAGCCCGATCGCGACGGAGCTGGAGGCGCTGATCGATCTGGGCGCGCAGTGGCTGCGCTCGGTGCTGCCCGACGATCACATCGCCACAGGCGCCCCGGAATGCGCCGGTTGCCCGCTGTGCCGGCTGATCCGCGCGGTGCGGTCCGAGGAGTCGGAGCTCGCGGCAACGGTGGCCGCCGGCGTCGACAGCGCGGTGACCGCGGTGAACGCGATCC
Organism: Pseudonocardiales bacterium; assembly: GCA_025966155.1. Lineage (GTDB taxonomy): Bacteria > Actinomycetota > Actinomycetes > Mycobacteriales > Jatrophihabitantaceae > RYN-150. Next base: position 12,521 of record JAOPVO010000157.1, on the reverse strand, counting down.
TGATGCTGCTGCGCGCGCACGGCGCACCCGCCGATGCGGGCAGTTCAGAGCCCGGCGCCTCCGACGCCGAGGGGGAGTGGGCATGAGCCTCGCGATCGGCGTCGACATCGGCGGGACCAAGATCGCCGCCGGCGTGGTCGACGAGAACGGCGTCGTGCTGGACATGGAGCGCCGCCTGACCCCGGGCCGGGATGTGCGCGCGACCGAGGACGCGATCGCCGAGGTCGTCACGCTCCTGCGCGCGCGCCACGACGCGCCGGCGGTGGGGATCGGTGCGGCCGGCTGGATCGCCGCGGACCGCGCGACCGTGCTGTTCTCCCCGCACCTGGCCTGGCGCGATGAGCCGCTGCGCGACGCGCTGGCGCACCGCATCCCTGGACCCTTGATCATCGAGAACGACGCGAACGCCGCGGCCTGGGCCGAGTACAAGTTCGGGGCTGGGCAGGGCGCGTCTGTGGTCGTCTGCATCACCCTGGGCACCGGCATCGGCGGCGGCATGGTCATCAACGGCGAGGTGTACCGAGGCGCCTATGGGGTCGCGTGCGAGTTCGGGCACATGACGCTGGTGCCGGACGGCCGTCGCTGCGCCTGCGGCAACCGCGGCTGCTGGGAGATGTACGCATCGGGCCGCGCGCTGGCCCGCGACGCGCGCGAGCTCGCCGACGTGAGCTCGCTGGCCGCGGCGCGGATGATCGAGCTGGCCGGCGACGACCCGATGCACATCACCGGGCCGGTGGTCACGCAGGCCGCGCGCGAGGGCGACCCGGCCGCGCTGGAGATCTTCGAGTCGATGGGCCGCTGGCTGGGCCACGGGATCGCATCGCTGGCCGCCGGTCTGGATCCCGAGGTTTTCGTGATCGGCGGGGGACTGTCCGAGGCGGACGAGCTGCTGCTGCGCCCCGCGCGGGAGACCTTCCGCGGCGGGCTCACCGGCCGGGGATTCCGCCCCGTCGCCCGCGTCGAGGTGGCCCGGTTGGGTCCGCAGGCAGGACTGGTCGGCGCGGCCGATCTGGCCCGGACATTCGCGCTCGCTCACTGATCGACCCGGCTTTGATGAATAGTATGCTGGTAAATAGTCGACTACAGATCGGTAGTGCTTCGTGCAGCTTCGAGTGATGACCTACAACGTGCGGTCGCTGCGAGATGACGACGATGCCGTGGCCCGGGTGATCCGCGCCGCGCAGCCGGACGTGATCTGCATCCAGGAGGCGCCGCGCTTCCTGCGCTGGCGGTCCAAGGCGGCATCTCTGTCGCGCCGCGCCGGCATGCTCACGGTCACCGGCGGGCGCCCCGCCTCGGGCAACCTGATCCTGTGCACGATGGGCGTCGACACGCTGCAGTCATGGGATATCGCGCTGTCCGTCGAGCCCGGGCTGCATCAGCGCGGGGTCGCCGTCGCGCTGATGTCCTACCGCGGGGCGCAGTTCGCCATCGCCGGAACTCATCTGGATCTGCGCAGCGAGCCGCGGGTCCGCCACGTCGCGGAGATCGAGGAGGCGCTGGCGGCGGTCCTGCCGGCGGGCACGCCGATCATCATCGCGGGGGATATGAACGACGCCCCGGGGTCCCCCGTCTGGTCGGCGCTGACCGAGCACCGAGTCGATGCCGCGGCAGCGGCGTCCGCCGAGCCCGCGGTCACCTTCAGCGCGCAGGTTCCGCGGCGGCGGATCGACGGGATCTTCGTCGACCCGCGGTTCTCGGTGCGCAGCGTCCAGGTGATCGAGTCGGCCGACGTGCTCGTCGGCAGCGATCACCGCCCGGTCGTGGCCGACCTGGAGTTCGACGCCTCCTAAGTCCGTCGGGCAACAGCCGACGGCTAGAGGACAGCGCCGTCGTCGTCGTCCTCGCGGTACCGCTTGAGCCGGGCGACCAGCAGCGCCGATCCGGTCAGCACGCCGATGATGCCGGTCGGCAAGGTGCGGTCGGGTGCGATCCCGAGCGCCGTGCCGAAGGCCATGACCGCGATCCCGCACACGATGATCGCAATCGCGATCAGAGCCATTGCCCCGGGTCGGGGGACCGGCGGGGGAAGCGGCGGCTCGTAGTGCTCCTCGCGCAGTTCCGGCGGGTCGAGGTGCTTCTCGGCCTGCAGCCGCTGGGAGACGGCATCGGCGATCTCGTCGGGGTCCGCGAGGGGCGCCTCGTTGGTCACGTGCGGCTCGGCCGGCGTCGCCGGGCGCGCGGCCGGTCGGCCATTGGAGCCGACCGACCATGTGGTGTCGATGTCCAGGTGCCCGACCAGTGCCGAGAACGCCGCGTCGATGCTTCGGGTGTCCTGCGCTGCCGTGGCCTCGGCGAAGGCGTCGGCCGCGCCGATCCCGGCGTCGAGGGTGGCCAGCACCGTCCGGGCGTCGTGGGCGTCGGCGCCGTCGACGAACAGCACGCCGCCCGTGGCCGGCTGGGTCATCTCCAGGTGCGCGGCGATGCCGGCGCGGCGCAACCGGTCCATGGCCTCCGGCGCGACGTCGGCGGTGGCCGAGGCGACGGGCACGAACTGCGGCGGGCGCACCAGGTTGTCGAAGCGGCTCAGCCTCGGGTCCCGGGGCAGGGCGGGTGCGTCAGGGCCCGGCAGTGCGTCGTCGCTCATTGCTGGGCCCTCCCGATCCGGTCCGCTCCATCATGCCTTGTCATGGGCGTCGTCGCGTGGCGATCTGGTCAGCGCCGCACTACGCAGCCTAGGCTCTTCCGACCGCAGGCGAGGGGTGAAACGGGTGCTGTACTGGTTCCTGAAGTGGGTGGGTCTCGGGCCGATCATGAAGCTGCTCTGGCGACCCCGCGTCGAGGGCGCGTCCTCGCTGCCGGCAGCCGGCCCGGTGATCATCGCCAGCAACCACCTGTCGTTCATCGACTCGTTCTTCCTGCCGCTCATGGTCCGCCGCCGGGTGACCTTCCTGGCGAAGGCCGAGTACTTCACCAAGCCCGGGTTCGCCGGCTGGCTCAGCAAGCGGTTCTTCGTCGGCACCGGCCAGGTGCCCATCGACCGCGCCGGCGCGGACGCGGCCAAGGCCGCACTCGACACCGGGCTCCGGGTCCTCACTGAGGGCAGCATGCTGGGCATCTACCCCGAGGGCACGCGCTCGCCCGACGGCAAGCTCTACCGGGGGAAGACCGGAGTGGCGCGGCTTGCGCTCGCGTCGGGCGCCGTGGTGGTCCCATGCGCGGTGATCAACACCGACAAGCTCCAGCCCCCGGGGCGGCTGCTGCCCAAGCTGCGGCCCCGTCCGCGGCTGCGCTTCGGCGCCCCGCTCGACTTCTCCGGCCGCACCGCGGAGGCCGGCGACCGGGAGTCCGAGCGGGCGGTCACGAACCAGATCGTCGAGGCGATCCGGCTGCTCTCGGGCCAGGAGTACGTCGACGAATACGCAGCCGACGTTAAGGCCAAGCGCGGCGGCCCGCGCGCCTTCGGCTCCTCCTGAGCAGCCCCGGCCCGAGCCTGCGGCTAGAGTCCCGAGCCGTGCGCCGGTACTTCTATGACACAGAGTTCATCGAGGATGGTCAGCGCATCGACCTGGTGTCGATCGGCGTCATCGACGAGACCGGCCGCGAGTTCTACGCCGTCTCCAGCGAGTTCGACGCGTCGCGGGCGATCAATTGGGTCAAGCGCAACGTCCTGGACAAGCTGCCGTCGCCGTCGGACAAGGCCTGGCGCACCCGCGAGCAGATCCGCACGGACCTCTTGGCCTTCCTGACCGGCCCCGGCGAGCAGATCGAGCTCTGGGCCTGGATGGCCGGCTACGACCACGTCGTGCTGGCGCAGCTCTGGGGAGATATGCGGGCGCTGCCGCGGGCGATTCCGCGCTTCACCCACGAGCTCCGGCAGAAGTGGGAGGACGCCGGCAGCCCACCGGTGCCCCCGCAGCCGCCGGATCAGCACAACGCCCTCGCCGACGCGCGCCACAACCTCGCCCGCTGGCAGGCGACGCTGGCCGCGGCGCAGCCGTCGGGTACACCTGCGACCGACTGACATTCCACACCGACGTTCGACAGTGAGGCGAGGAGTGCGCATGCGGATCGGGATGCTGACCGGCGGCGGGGACTGCCCTGGGCTCAACGCGGTGATCCGGGCGGTCGTCCGAAAGGGCGTCGCCGAGCACGGCGACGAGTTCGTCGGATTCCGCGATGGCTGGAAGGGCCCGCTCGAGGGTCTGACGATGACCCTGGGCGTGCCCGAGGTCCGCGGCATCCTGCCCCGCGGCGGGACGATCCTGGGCTCCTCGCGCACGAACCCGTTCGCCGTCGAAGGCGGCGTCGAGACGATCATCGCCCGGCTCGAGGAACTGGGCATCGATGCGCTCATCGCCATCGGCGGCGAGGACACCCTCGGGGTCGCGGCCAAGCTGCACGAGCGTGGCGTCCGCGTCATCGGCGTGCCGAAGACCATCGACAATGACCTCGATGCCACGGACTACACATTCGGCTTCGACACCGCCGTGAATATCGCAACTGAGGCGATCGACCGCCTGCACACCACCGCCGAATCCCATCATCGGGCGCTGATCGTCGAGGTCATGGGCCGCCACGCCGGCTGGATCGCCCTGCACTCGGGCTTGGCCGGCGGCGCCAACGTCATCCTGATCCCCGAGGTGCGGTTCTCCATCGAGCGGGTCTGCGCCTACGTCGAGAGCCGCTTCAAATCCCAGTACGCGCCGATCATCGTCGTGGCCGAGGGCGCGCTGCCGGACGAGGCCAGCGCGCCGGGCGGGATCAACAGCGGCGAGGCTGATGCCTTCGGGCACGCCCGCCTCGGCGGCATCGGCGACTGGCTGGCCCGGGAGATCGAGCAGCGGACCGGCAAGGAGGCCCGCACGATGGTGCTCGGGCACATCCAGCGCGGCGGCACGCCCAGCGCCTTCGACCGGGTGCTCGCGACCCGCTTCGGCCTGCACGCCATCGACGCCGTCCACGACGGGGAGTCCGGCATCATGGTCGCGCTGTCCGGCACCGACATCGTGCGGGTGCCGCTGTCCGCGGCCGTGGCCAAGCTCAAGACCGTCGACGCCGCCCGCTATGCCGAGACCGAGGTCCTCTTCGGCTGAACGGCTGCGCGCAGCCCGCGCGTCTCGCGATTGACGCCGGAAATTCGACTGGGCGCAAACGCTTAGGCTGATGCGTGTGAGTAGCGCCCTCCACCCTCTGACCATCGCGTCCGACCCGTCGTCGGACAGCGCATCGACCATCGAAGCCCGCCTCGGACTGGACGCGTGGCGCGATCTGCCCGCCGCCCAGCAGCCCCGCTGGCCCGATGACGCGGTGCTGCGCGATGTCGCGGCGACGCTGTCCACTCTGCCTCCGCTGGTCGTGGCCAACGAGGTCGATCAGCTGCGCGAGCGGCTGGGCGCGGTCGCCCGCGGCGAGGCGTTCCTGCTTCAGGGCGGGGATTGCGCGGAGACCTTCGCGACGTCCTCGCAGGCCGACATCGCCGGCAAGGTGCGCATCCTGCTGCAGATGTCGGTGGTGCTGACCTACGGCGCATCGATGCCGGTGGTCAAGGTCGGCCGGATGGCCGGGCAGTACGCCAAGCCGCGCTCGTCCGACCTCGACGCCAGCGGCCTGCCGTCGTACCGCGGCGACATGGTCAACGACCTGCTGGACCCCGAGCAGCGCACCCCCGACCCGCGCCGGATCCTCCGGGCGTACTCCACCGCGGCGTCGACGCTGAACCTGGTGCGCGCCTACGCCTCCGGCGGCCTGGCGGCGCTGGATCGCGTGCATTCCTGGAACACCGAGTTCGCCAAGTCGACGCACACCGGCGCCCGCTACGAGCAGCTGGCCTCGGAGATCGACCGCGCGGTGCGCTTCATGCGCGCGTGCGGCGTCCACGATGCGGCCCTCGAGGGCGTTGAGCTCTACGCCAGCCACGAAGCGCTGATCCTGGAGTACGAGCGCGCGCTGACCCGCGTCGAGAGCGGCAAGGCCTACGACCTGTCCGGCCACTTCGTGTGGGTCGGGGAGCGCACCCGCCAGGCCGACGGGGCGCATCTGGACTTCATCTCCCGCATCGCCAACCCGATCGGGGTGAAGCTCGGCCCGACGACCAGCCCGGAGTTCGCCGCGGAGCTGGTCGAGCGCCTCGACCCGGACAACACCCCCGGGCGCCTGACGCTGATCAGCCGCATGAGCAACGCCCTCATCCGCGATCGTTTGCCGGCTATCGTCGAGAAGGTGCAGTCGACCGGGCGGCTGGTCGTGTGGCAGTGCGATCCGATGCACGGCAACACCGAGGAGACCGCGGACGGCACCAAGACCCGCCACCTCGACCGCATCCTCGATGAGGTCGACGGCTTCTTCGACGTCCACGCCGAGCTCGGCACCCACCCCGGCGGGCTGCACGTCGAGCTCACCGGCGACAACGTCACCGAGTGCATCGGCGGCACGGCGGAGCTGACGGCGGCCGACCTCGGGCGCCGTTACGAGACGGCCTGCGACCCGCGGCTGAACATCGAGCAATCGCTGGAGCTGGCGTTCCGCGTGGCCGAGCGGCTGGTGGCCGACCGCCGCCGCCGCGAGGCGCCGGACAGCGCCCGCCCGTGACGCACCCGTTCGCGGATCTCCGCTCCGACACCCTGACTAAGCCGACCCCGGCCATGCGGCAGGCCATGGCCGAGGCGGCGGTAGGCGACGACGTCTACGGCGAGGACCCGACAGTCAACGCCCTCGAGCGGCGGGTGGCGGACCTGCTCGGCTTCGAGGCCGGGCTATTCGCGGCCACCGGCTCCCTGGCCAACCAGCTGGGCCTTCGGGTGCTGGTCAAGCCCGGCGAGGAGCTGGTCACCGACCACAATGCCCATGTTGTGCGGGCCGAGCTCGGCGCGGCCGCGGTGTTCAGCGGGATCACGACGCGCACCTGGCCGAGCACCAACGGCCGCGTCGACGCCGATGCCGTCGCGGCGTCGATCACCCCGAATGCCGGGCCGTATCTGGTGTCGACGACCGCGATCGCGCTGGAGAACACGCACAACTTCGGCGGCGGCACGATCCAGCCGCAGGATCAGGTCCGCGCCGTTCAGCAGCTCGGGCGCGAGCACGGGCTGGGCCTGCACCTGGATGGGGCGCGGCTGTGGAATGCCGCCGTCGCGTCCGGCGTGCCGATCGGCGATCTGTCGGCCGGCTTCGACACCGTCTCGGTCTGCCTGTCCAAGGGCCTAGGCGCGCCGATCGGCTCGGTGCTCGTCGGCGACGCCGAGCGGATCGCCGCCGCGCGCATCTGGCGCAAGCGCTACGGCGGGGGCATGCGGCAGGTCGGCATCCTGGCCGCGGCCGGGCTGCACGCGCTGGACCACCACGTGGACCGGCTGGCCGATGACCACGCCCGCGCCCGCCGGCTGGGCGCGGCGCTGGGCCTGGACCCGGCGTCGATCGACACCAACATCGTGATGCTCGACGTGCCCGATGCCGCCTCGCTCGTGGTGGCGGCGGCCGATGGCGGCGTGCTGTGCTCGGCGATCGGGCCGCGCCGCGTGCGGCTCATCACGCATCTGGATATCGACGACGATGCTGTCGATCGCGCCATAAAGGTGCTCCTCTCCGCGTTGTAGCAAGGGGCGGCGTCCCCGCAGCGGAGCATCCGCCGTCGGGTGGACACTGTTGGCGCCAACGTCACGGGGTAGGAGCAGGCACATGGCCAGAGGCTCAGCACGTCAGGGACGGCCGCGCGTCGTCGTCATCGGATCGGGCTTCGGCGGGCTGTTCGCCACGCGGGCGCTGGCGAAGACCAGGGTCGATATCACGCTCATCGACCGGACCACGCAGCACCTATTCCAGCCGCTGCTCTACCAAGTCGCCACAGGCATCCTGTCCGAGGGCGAGATCGCACCGTCAACCCGCAATATCCTCAAGAAGCAGCGCAACACCCGGGTGCAGCTCGGCGAGGTGACCGGGATCGACCTGGCCGCGCGCACCGTGACCGCAGTGTCCAGCAGCGGCACGACGGTAACCGAGTACGACGAGCTGATCGTCGCTGCCGGATCAGTCACGTCCTACTTCGGCAATGACCACTTCGCCCCGTTCGCCCCGGGCCTCAAGACGATCGACGACGCGCTCGAGCTGCGTGGGCGGATCTTCGGCGCCTTCGAGATGGCCGAGGTCGAGACGGACCCGGTGGAGCGCGACGCCTGGATGACTTTCGTCGTCGTGGGCGCCGGGCCGACAGGTGTCGAGATGGCCGGCCAGATCGCCGAGCTCGCCCACCGGTCGCTGCGCGGGAACTTCGACGCGATCGACCCGAAGGATGCGCGGATCATCCTCATCGATGCGGCGCCGGCGCCGCTCGGCACATTCGGGCACAAGCTGTCGGCCAAGGCGGCCAAGCAGATCGGCGATCTCGGCGTCGAGCTCTGGCTGAACACCTCGATCGCCGACGTGGATTCGCGCGGCGTGGTCGTCAGGGACAAGCAGGGCGTTGAGACGCGCATCGATGCCAAGGTGGCTATGTGGTCCGCCGGCGTGGGGACGACGCCGCTGGCCAAGATGCTCGCCGAGCAGATCGGCCAGGAGGTCGACCGTCGCGGGCGCGTGGCGGTGGAGCCGGATCTGACGCTGGCCGGCCATCCCGAGGTGCATGTCGTGGGGGATATGGGGACCCGGGACAACCTGCCCGGCGTCGCTCAGGTGGCGATCCAGGGCGGCCGCTACAGCGCCGACCAGATCTCGCGGAAGCTCTCCGGGAAGGCGCCCAACGCGCCGTTCAAGTACAAGGACAAGGGCAGCCTCGCCACCGTGGCGCGGTTCCGCGCGGTTGCCGAGGTCGGGCCCATCCGCACCGCGGGCTTCATCGCCTGGTGCCTATGGCTGGGCGTGCACCTGCTGTACCTGGTCGGCTTCAAGAATCGCGTGACGACGCTGTTCCACTGGGCGGTCAGCTTCGTCGGCAGCACCCGATCCGAGCGGGCGGCCACGCTGCCGGTGTGGCCCACCGACAAGTAGCGGCCGCCTCCCAACGCCCCAAGAATGGCAAGTTGAGCGCTGCTGGCGGTCGAACTTGCCATTCTTGGGGCCCTCGAGCAGTTTCGGTCAGCTGGTGGCGAGCAGGGCGTTGGCGAGGGGCTCGAGCACTGAGGCGTCCAGCGGCGTGCGCAGGTAGATGATCGCCAGATCAAGGCCCTCGGCCCCGAGCGCGGCGGCGGCATCGGCGGCCTCGCGCGGATCCTGGCCCGGGGCCAGGGTCACGTGACTGGATAGCATGATGTCCTTCGGGTCGCGCCCGACGTCGGCGCAGTGCGCGTGCAGGACATCGCGCTTGTGCGCGAACTGCTCGGGCGTCCCGCCGGTGAAGTTCCAGTGGTCGGCGTACTTGGCCGCCGTGCGCAGGGTCCGCTTCTCGCCGCTGCCGCCGATGCAGATGGGCATCGGCTGCTGCGGGCCTTTCGGCTCGTTGCGGGCATTGGTCAACGTGTAGTACTGGCCGGCGAAGTCCGTCGTCTCATTGGCCAGCAGGCTGACGATCACCTGGCAGGCCTCCTCGAACCGGTCGCTGCGCTGGCGGGCGGTGCCGAGATCGATGCCGTAGGCGCCGGACTCCTCTTCGTTCCACCCCGCGCCGATGCCCAGCTCCAGGCGCCCGCCGGAGATGATGTCGATGGTCGAGGCCATATTCGCCAGTACCGCGGGGTGGCGGTAGTGGATGCCGGTGACCAGCGTGCCCAGGCGCAGCCTCGTGGTGGCCTGGGCGAGCGCGGCCAGAGCGGCCCAGCCCTCGATGCAGGGGCCCGACGAATCCCCGACGATCGGGTAGAAGTGGTCGAAGATCCAGCCCGACTCGAAGACCTCGATCTGGTCGGCCGCGCGCCAGACCTCCAGGATCTCCGGCCACGTGGTGTTCTGGTTGGCGGTCTTGAAGGCGTAGCGCATCGCAGTGCTCCTCAGCTGGATAGGTGGGCGGCGGACGTGCGGCCGACAAGCGCGGGCATCGTGGCGACGACGGCCGCGAGCTCGTCCAGGTGCGCGCCGAACAGGGCCTGGGCGCCGTCGACCAGGGCGGTCTCGGGGTGCGGGTGCACGTCGACCATGACGCCGTCGGCGCCGGCGGCGATACCGGCGCGGGCCAGCGGCACGACGAGTTCACGCCGCCCGGCGGCATGGGAGGGGTCGATGATGATCGGCAGGTGCGACATCGCCTGCATCATGGGGATGGCCGACACATCGAGCATGTTGCGGATGGCCGGCTCGAACGAGCGCACGCCGCGCTCGCACAGCACGATGTCGAGGTTGCCGCGCTGGGCGATGTACTCCGCCGCCATCAGCCACTCGTCGTAGGTCGCCGTCATGCCGCGCTTGAGCATCACCGGCTTTCCGGCGGCGCCGACCGCCTGCAGCAGGGCGAAGTTCTGCATGTTGCGGGTGCCGACCTGGAGCATGTCGGCCCACTGCGCCACCAGCGGCACGTCGGCGGCGTCGACCACCTCGGTCACGATCGGCAGGCCGGTCTCCTCGCGGACCTCGGCCAGGATGCGCAGCCCCCTCTCGCCGAGCCCCTGGAAGGCGTACGGGGAGGTGCGCGGCTTGTACGCGCCGCCGCGCAGCAGCGTCGCGCCGGCGCCCTGGGCCATGCGCGCGGCGGCCAGGGTCTGCTCGGGCGTCTCGACGGCGCACGGGCCGGCGATGAGGGTGAAGGTGTCCGGGCCGATCGGGACGCCACCGACCGAGACGGTGGTGGCCTGCGGGTGGTTCTCGCGGCTGACCAGCTTGTAGGGCTTGCTGACCCGGACGACCTCGCCGACGCCGGGCATGGCCCGCAGGTTCAGGGCCTGGAACTGCGCGATGTCCCCGACCAGGCCGACGATCGTGCGCTGCACGCCGCGGCTGACGAAGGCCGAGCCGCCGGCGCCCTCGACGCGGGCGACGACGGCGTCGACCTGCTCGGGCGCAGCTCCGGCGCTCATGACGACGACCATGTTCTCTACCTCTCGGAAAAACCAGAAGAGCCCCGGGCAGGTGCCCGGGGCTCTCGGTGTGGTCTGGGGTGCGCGCTCAGGACGCGACACCCGACCGGGAGACCCGGACGGGAAACACGTAGGCAAACCAGCGCTGCTGCACGCCCGGGAGGGTACACCGCCGGAGCGTGCCGCCGGGTCACCCCCCGGGCGCAGCCGGGCTGCGCGGCGGAGGCAGGATGTCGCCGTGACCTCCCCCCTTGACCGGCTGGGCGCGCGCAAGCGGGCGCAGGGCGTGGGGGACCGCCTGCCGCCGGGGCAGTACATCCCGCGGGGCTGGCCGGTCCTGCACTACGGCCCGGTGCCGAAGTGGAAGCCCGAGACGTGGGACTTCAAGGTCTTCGGAGAGACCGCCGACGGCGAGCTCGGCCGCTGGACCTGGGAGGAGTTCGGCCGGCTGCCCACGACGTCGGTCACCGCGGACCTCCACTGCGTCACGAAGTTCTCGGTCCTGGGCAACGTCTGGACCGGGGTGTCCACCCGGACGTTCCTGGAGGCCGCGCCGCCGGCCGCCGACGTCACGCACGTCCTGGTCTGGGCGGAGTACGGCTACAGCGCCAACCTGCGGTTGTCCGACTTCGCCGACGAGGGCGCGCTGTTCGTCACGCACCGCGACGGTGAGCCGCTCAGCCCGGATCACGGCTTCCCGGTACGGCTGGTCGTCCCCCACCTGTACGCCTGGAAGGGCCCGAAATGGGCCCGGGGCGTGGAGTACCTGACGGCCGACCGGCGCGGGTTCTGGGAGGAGCGGGGCTATCACAACCTCGCCGACCCGTGGCAGGAGCAGCGCTACAGCTACCAGGAGGAGCCGGGGGACGGCCCCGACTGAGCCGCCGCGGCGCTACGGGTGGGTGGCCCCCACCACGTCCACCCGCAGGTGCGGGGTGCCGCCGCTGACGTAGACGGACGCCGCGCGGTGGGCCGGCAGGTCGACGAGCACCAGGCCGCTGGTGGTCCGCCCGGGCACCAGCCGCAGGGAGGCGGTGTCCGGTCGTTTTCCGCCCGGCCACACGGTCAGGTAGCCCGGCGCGTTCGCGCCGTACGCGGTCACCTGGAGCAGCACCTGGCGGGCCGACCTGGGCACCTGCGCCAGCCCGGCGGTCCGGACCAGCAGCACCTGCCCGGGACGCGCCCGGGCGCTGCTGCGGGTGTCGACGACGGTCACCGGCGGGGCGGGGTAGAGCCGGTTGCCGGGCCGGGCAGCCGTCGGCCGCGCCCAGGTGCCCAGCAGGTCGACCCGCACGTGGGTCGCGCCCGCGGTGGTGGCCAGGCCGACCGTGCCGTCGCCGGCGACCGCGCTGACGACCGTCTCGGTGAGCTGGCGGCCGGGTTCGGCGCGCACTCCCGCGGCCCCCGGCGGCGCGCCGGAGCCCCAGACCTGGACCGAGCCGGCCCGCCGCGACGCGGTCGTGCTGACCGCGAGCAGGACCGCGGAAGCCCGCCCCGGCTCGGCGACCTGGAGCCGGGTGGGCGTCGCGGACAGCGGCGCGCGGGTGCGCAGCAGGGTCCGCGGTCGCGTGGTCGTCAGGACCGCGCCGGCGCCGTCGCGGACCGCGCCGACGACGTCGACCAGCAGGTGGCCGCCCGGCGCCT
>JAOPVO010000122.1 GCA_025966155.1 Pseudonocardiales bacterium | reverse complement strand
GCGAGGTCGCGCTCGCCGGCTACCACTCCGGGGAGATCCTCGACCCGGCCGAGCTGCCGCTGCGCTACGCCGGGTTCTCGTCCTGCTTCCGGCGCGAGGCCGGCTCGTACGGCAAGGACACCAAGGGCATCATCCGGGTCCACTGGTTCGACAAGGTCGAGATGTTCTCCTACGTCCCCGTCGAGGACGCGAAGGACGAGCACCAGCGCCTCCTGGCCTGGGAGCGGGAATTCCTGGACTCCCTCGAATTGGCCTACCGCGTGATCGACGTCGCTGCCGGGGACCTCGGCTCGAGCGCCGCCCGCAAGTTCGACATCGAGGCCTGGTTTCCCTCGCAGGGGGCGTACCGCGAGCTGACGAGCACGTCGAACTGCACGACCTTCCAGGCCCGGCGCCTCGATATCCGCACGCGGGCGGCTAAGGCCGGCGGCGGCGGGGCCGGCGCGCCGATCCCGCTGGCGACCCTCAACGGGACGCTCTGCGCAGTTGCCCGCACCATCGCCTGCCTCCTGGACCACCACCAGCAGGCCGACGGCAGCGTCTACGTGCCGGAGGCGCTGCGCCCCTGGCTCGGCGGGCGGGAGCTGCTCACGCCGCCGCCGGCCCGCGCCCGGTCATGAGCCGCCTCCAGCCCGACCTCGGCCGCATCCGGCTGATCGGCAGCGACCTCGACGGGACGCTGCTGTCCCACGACGAGGTCATCTCCGAGGGGAACCTGGCGGCGCTGCGGCGCGCGCAGGACGCCGGCGTTCCGGTGGTGTTTGCCACCGGGCGCCCTCCGCGCTGGATGGCCGAGGTCGCCCGCCAGACGCGGCACACCGGCCTGGCCGTCTGCGCGAACGGGGCCCTGCTGTACGACCTCGGCACCGAGCAGGTCGTCGGGGCGAACCTGATCTCCGTCCAGACGCTGCGCGAGGTGGCCGACGCGCTGCTGGCCGAGTTCGGCGAGGTGCGCTTCGCGCTGGAGCATCACGCCGGCTTCGACCACGAGGACGGGTACCGGCACGACTACGACATCGGCCCGACCGCGGTGGCGATTCGGACCCGCGACGACGTGCTGTCGACGCCGGGGATCAAGCTGCTCGTGCGCCACCACGGGCTGACCAGCGACGAGTTCCTGATCCGCGCGCAGGCGCTGCTGGGCGGGGCCGTCACCGTTACGTCATCCTCGAGTGCCGGACTGCTGGAGATCGCCGCGCCGGGGGTCAGCAAGGCCACCGGGCTCGCCAGCGTGGCCGAGTCGATGGGGATCGCCGCGCACGAGGTCGCCGCCGTGGGCGATATGCCCAACGACCTGCCGATGCTGGCCTGGGCCGGCCAGAGCTTCGCGGTGGCCAACGCCCACGCCGATGTGCTGGCTGCCGCCGACGCCCACGTCGCCAGCAATGTCGACGACGGGTTCGCGCAGGTTGTGGACCGCGTGCTGGCCCACAACTCCTCCCTCAACTAGCTACAGGTACTGGCCGGTCCCGCCGGGCCGGCCGGGCTGAGGCGGGCTCGGCTGCTGCGCACCGTGCGGCGCTTCGCTGCCGGCCGGCAGGGCGCGCATCTGCTGGAGCTGCGCCTGCGCGGCCATCTGCTGGGCGAACAGCGCGGTCTGGATGCCGTGGAACAGCCCTTCGAGCCAACCCACGAGCTGGGCCTGCCCGATGCGCAGCTCCGCCTCGGTCGGGACGCGGTCGTCGGCGAAGGGGAGGCTGAGCCGGTCGAGCTCGTCGCCAAGCTCCGGGGAGATACCGTCCTTGAGCTCGCGGATCGAGGCACTGTGGATATCGCGCAGCCGCTTGCGGCCCTCCTCGTCCAGCGACGCGGCGCGCACCTCCTCCAGCAGTTGCTTGACCATCGTGCCGATCCGCATGACCTTCGCGGGCTGGCCCACCATCGTCGACGGGTCGGGCTCGGCCGTGGCGGCGCCGGTCGGGACGAGGATGATCTGCGGCGCGGACTGGTCCGGCGACGCGTCGCCGGCGGATGGCTCCTGGCCTGAGGGGTTGAAGTAGCTCACGGCCCCATCCTTGCCCATCGGGTGCCCGGTCCACCGCTCGCGTCGCCCATCGGACCCCACAGCCAGCTGGGGTCTGGCCGCCTCCCTTGCGGATTCGGGGAGCCAGCCAGTGCGGCGGGTGAAACATGGCCTCGCTAGCGTGAGGAACATGAGGCATCCGGAGCTGGACAACGCCCGCACCCGCGGGCTGTATCCGGCCCTGGCCCATCGCCAGCTATATTTCGATTCGCCCGGCGGTGCGCTGCCGCCTGAGGTTGTGCTGCGGGCGATGGTCGCGACGCTCCGCGCGTCCCTCACCCGGCCCGGCGCCGCCTTCGGTCGCTCCCGCCACACCTTGCTTTTGGCGCAGCACAGCCGGGCCGCGGTGGCCGACCTCGTCGGCGCCGACCCGGCCGATGTCATCCTGGGCCCGGATGTGCCCACCCTGCTCGAGCGGGTTGCGCAGTCGCTGTCGCGGACCTGGCGGCTGTCCGATGAGATTCTGCTGTCGCGTCTGGACCGCGAGGACAACGTCCGGCCGTGGCTGAGCGCGGCCCGGCCCGTCGGCGTGCAGGCAGTCTTCGGTCAGGCCGACGTCGAGACGTGCGATTTACCGGCGTGGCAGTACGAGCAGTTGCTGAGCGCGCGAACCCGGCTCGTCGCGCTGCCGGCGGCCAGCGGCGCGGTCGGCGCCCGCCCGGACGTCGCCTCGATCGCCAAGGCCGCACACGATGTGGGGGCGCTGGTGGTGGTCGACGCCTCCGCGCTCGCGCCGTACGCCGCAGTGGACCTCGGGGAGCTCGGCGCCGACCTGCTGGCCATCTCCGCCGACGCCTTCGGCGGGCCACGGGTCGGTGCGCTGATCGCCGCGCCTGGTGTCCTCGAGCTGATCGGGTCGGACTGGCCCGGCGGGGCGCAGGCGGGCCTCGAGCGCGATGGCGTGGCCCCGGAGCATCTGAGCGGATTGATAGCGGCGGTGGACCACCTCGCCGACCTCGTCCCCGGCTCGACGGCCGA
Organism: Pseudonocardiales bacterium; assembly: GCA_025966155.1. Classification (GTDB taxonomy): domain Bacteria; phylum Actinomycetota; class Actinomycetes; order Mycobacteriales; family Jatrophihabitantaceae; genus RYN-150. Next base: position 4,534 of record JAOPVO010000122.1, on the reverse strand, counting down.
CCGGCGCTCGCGCATCGTCGCCTCGATGGGCGCGGTCCACCGCTACTGCGCCGAGCTGTTCGACCCGTTCGTCGAAGCATTGCGCGCAATCGACAAGGTCACGGTGGTCTGCGCCGCGGCCGCCGACGCCCGCATCCCGGTGCTGCAATTCGCCATCGACGGCACGCCCGCCCGGCAGGTGGCCGAGGCGCTGGCCAAGGCGTCGATCAGCGTCTGGGACGGCAACGGCCAGGCCCCCGAGCTGATGGCCGATCTGGGCGTCGCCGATGCCTTCCCCGACGGCATGGTCGCCGTCGGGCTGATGCCGTACACGTCGGGCGCCGATGTCCAGCGTCTGCTGGCGGCCATCAGCATCATCGCCGCAGCCTGAGCAGCTAACCCACGCGGGTGCTGAGCAGGCAGAACTCGTTGCCCTCGGGATCGGCCAGCACCTGCCAGCTGACGTCCGGCGCCTGACCGACATTCGTCGGCACCGCCCCGAGGGCGAGCAGCCGCTCAAGCTCCTCGCCCTGCTCGCAGCCCACGGGGTTGATGTCCAGGTGCAGCCGGTTCTTGATCGACTTGAGCTCGGGCACCCGGATGAAGTCCAGCCCCATCGCCGGGGACGCCAGGCGAAGCGTCGCATCGCCGTCGGCATCGACGCTCACCTCGCCGCCGAGCACGGACTGCCACCATGCCGCCAGCTCCGCCGGGTGGTGGCTATCGATCTCCAGGACGGTGATGGATGCGGCCATGAGGCTCAGACCGCGGCGAATGCGGCCAGTCGGAGGGTCTCGACGTCGTCGCCGAGCTGGGCGACGAGGGCATCGTCCACGGGGAAGCCGCAGACCGCGAGCCAGTTGGCCAGCATCCGGTGCCCGCCCTGGGTGAGGACCGATTCGGGATGGAATTGCACGCCCTCGATCGGCAGGTCGCGGTGCCGCAGCGCCATGACGACCCCGGACTCCGTGCGGCCGGTGACCTCGAGGAAGTCCGGCATCGTCGGCTCCTCGACGGCCAGGGAGTGGTAACGGGTGGCGGTGAACTGCTCGGGCAGGCCGGCCAGGATGCCGACGCCCTCGTGCTTCACCTGGCTGGTCTTGCCATGCAGCAGCTCCGGCGCGCGGGACACCGTCGCCCCGTAGACCGCGCCAATGGCCTGGTGCCCCAGGCACACGCCGAACAGCGGCAGCCGCCGCTCCGCGCAGGCCTCGATGAGCGCCATCGATTGCCCGGCGTCGGTCGGCTCGCCCGGCCCGGGCGAGATAAGCACGCCGTCGACTCCCAGGCCATCGAGCTCGTCGACGGCGATCTCGTCGTTGCGCCGCACGATCACGTCCGCGCCGAGCTGGCCCAGGTACTGCACGAGGTTGTAGACGAAGCTGTCGTAGTTATCCACGACGAGCACCCGCGCCCGGGTCGAGTGCGTGCCTTCGGTGACGTCACTGGCCATGGGGGACCTCCGGAATCAGCGCGCGGGTGCGGCCGCTACTCGGTGCCGCCGCTGTCAATTGTCACATCGTTGAAAGGCAATTTCGGCTCGGCCCAGGGAAACACGACAAAGAGCAGGACGCCGCACACGATCGAGATCAGCAGCAGTGTCTGCAGCGCGCGCAGCCAGGTGTTGCCGGGCAGGTGGCGCCAGATCCACACGTACATCTAGATCGTCCCCCCGAGCTCGGTGGGGATGGCATCCCCGTTGGTGGCCACCGTGCGGGTCAGCTCGCCGTGGATGATCATCCGCTGGTTGGCCGTGTACTTCGGGTGGCACGTGGTCAGCGTGATCAGCGACCGCGTCGCAGCCTGCTCCGGATGGTTCGGCACCGGGGCGATCACGCCCACGGCACTGGGCGCGACGATGCTGCGCCCGGTCAGCCCGCTGGCATCGGCAACCTCGGCGTCACCGGAGGCGACGTCGCCCAGGACCGTGTAGACGTACCAGCTGTCATACGTCTGGACGATGAGGAAATCCCCGGCCTTCAGGCGATCGAGGTTCAGGAACGGCTCGCCCTTGCCGACGCGGTGGCCGGCGATCGCGAAGTTGCCGATCTGGCCGGGAATGGCCGTCTTGGGGTAGTGGCCCGGGCCCTTCTCCAGCGATGCATCATCGACGCCCTCGACGATGGTTTTGGCGAAGTCCTTGCCGAAGGCCGGGATGTACAGGTTGGCGAAGCCCTGGCCCGCCGGCAGCACAACCTGGGCGCCGGGATCGAGGCTGAGCTTCTCCTGCGCGGCCTCGAGCGGGTCCTCGCCGTGCTGCCACTGCTCGGCCAGCTGCACCTGCTCCTTGTGCTGCTTGCGGTCGGCGTAGATATTCGTGACCCACACCTCGTAGACCACGAAGAGCAGGATGACCAGGCCCGACGTGATGAGCGTCTGGCCGACGCCGCGCACGCCCATCCGGATCTTGTCCCCGGTGGTCATCGGCCCGGCGCCCCTGATGCGCTTGTTCTTCTCGCGCGGCGCGTTCCTGTTGGTATCTCCCGCAGCAGCCACAGCGGGTTCCTCGACGGGCTGGGCGAAGTCCCAGCCGTCGGAGGCGGTGGAGAACAGATCGTTGGCTGAGGTCGGCGAGTCGGGATCCCGGTCGTCGCTCATCGAAGCAAGTCCTCCGCGTAGGTCAGACTGATCACACCGGTATAGGCGGGAGCAGTGATGTCAGCCTCTCCGTCAACGGAGTAACCGAGACCAAGATACTTGGCTGCCTGTGCAAATAGCGCAACGCCCGACGATCTGTTCAGGGCCGACCGCATTCGATCAGCTGGACCTATGGCTTCGATAATAAAAGGCGGTGAATACACCTCGCCGTTGAACAGCAGGGTATTGCCGACGCACCGGACGGCGCTGGTCGCAATGACCCGCTGGCCCATGATCGTCATGGCCTCGGCGCCTCCGGCCCACAGCGCGTTGACCACGGCCTGCACATCGGACTGATGGACGATCAAGGCGTTGAGCTCGTCCTCCTTGGCGTCGGCGACATCGGAGGCGTCGTTCAATTCGACCCGGAGCCCGGGCCCGTGCACGGCGGTCAGCCCGCCGGGGGCCTCCAGTGGCCGGGCGCGGTCCTGGGCCTGGGCTACGACCTGATTGGCCGCGGCCGCACGGATAGTGCCCTCATTCACCTCGGCCTGGAGCTCGGCAATGCGCGCCTGGGCCTCGACGATCCGGTCGGAGTTCGCCCGGACTACCGAGGCCAGATCGGTGATCTGTGTGGCGCGCAGATCGGTGCCCCGCGCAGTCGATGCGCTGGTGGCGAAAAGCAGCCCCGTCGCCAGGGCGACCACCGGCACGCCGAGCCGCCATCTGTCCCGCGGCAGGCGCATCGGCAGACGTGAGGCGCTCATGCGTTTACGCTATCTGTGTGCCGAAGTCGAAGGTCCGCAAAAAGGACGAGTACGTTCCCGCCGCCCGTGCCAGCCTGCCCGGGCCGACGGGCAAGGTGCTTGCGCCCAGCCCGGTCTGGTATCCGGCCGCGATCTGCACTGTGCTCATCCTGGGACTGGCGTACATCGTCGTCTATTACATGGCCGGCGAGCGCGTCCCGGTCATGCAGGACCTCGGCGGCTGGAACTTCGCGATCGCGTTCGTGCTGATGATCACCGGCCTGGGCCTTGCGGTCCGCTGGCGTTGATCGCGGCTTAGTTACACCGGTGTAGTTCTCCCCAGGCTTCTCCACAGCTGTGGAGAAGCCCGCCCGATCGACGGCCCTCAGAGCGCGGCCGTCATTCACCGTTCGGCGACGCACAGCGCAGCGACTCACAGCGCAGCGGTCCGCAGGACGATCGCCACGAGCAGCACCGCCAGGACCCCGCCCAGCGCCGAGGCCTGGATGGCGGCGGGGATCCGGCCCGGGGCTGGCTTGCCGGGCAGCGCGATGCCCGACAGCGCGATCGCGACGATGGCCCCGACCACGAAGCCGCCGACGTGCCCGAGCTTGGACACCCCGCTGATGGCGAATGTGAAGGCGAAGTTGGCGACGATGACGATCGCCAGCGAGCGCATATCGGCGCCGAGGCGGCGGGCCATGATCAGCGCCGCGGCAAACAGCCCGTAGATCGCGCCCGACGCACCGGCGACGGCGACGTAGCGGGTGTCGAAGACATACACCGCGGCGGAGCCGCCTAGCAGGGCCAGCCCGTAGAGCGCGCTGAAACGCCACCAACCGAGCAGTCGCTCCAGCGGCGGGCCGAGGAAGTACAGCGCGAGCATGTTGAGCACCAGATGCGTCGGACCCAGGTGCAGGAACCCCGACGTGATCAGCCGGTACAGCTCCTGGCCGCCGCCGTTGCCGTGCGCCGCCGCGTAGGGCTGGAGCACCCAGTTGGCGAAGAGCCGGGCGGCCTGGTTCTCGGTGAATCCGCGCGGGGACTGCACCGCGGTGACGAGATAGACCGCGACATTCATCCCGATGAGGGCGAAGGTGACGTACGGCTGCGTGGCCCTCGACACCGGCGCGCCGACCGAGGTCCGCGTGACGATCCGCCCCGCCTTGACGTCATCCGGGCACATGAAGCCGACCGAGCCCGGGCGCATGCAGTCGGGGCAGATCGGCCGG
>JAOPVO010000121.1 GCA_025966155.1 Pseudonocardiales bacterium | reverse complement strand
CGGATCCGCAGCCGGCGATAGACCCCGTACACGGCGCCGGAGGCGATCAGGTCGCGGTCGAGCACCTCGACGGTGAGGATCTGGCCGTCCGTCGTCACGGCCTCATACGTCCGCGGCCGATCCGCATCGCGCACGACGCGGTCGATGCGCACGACCACGTGCCGCCCGCCGCCGAGCCGGCCCTGCACCGCGAGGGCCACCCGGCGGGCGTCCGGGCGCTCATTGACGCTGCCGGCGGCGAATCGGACGACGAGCCCGACCACCGCGCCGATCACCGGGCTCGCGAACAGCGCCAGCAGCGACGCCTGCCCGGCGGTGAACGCCGAGAGCATGTAGACGCCCACGGCGACGATGAACAGCGTCCGCCAGAGGGGATCGCCGGCGATCCCGACGATCAGCACCATCGCGAACAGCGCAGCCAGATACGGGTCCAGTGGGCGCACCTCGTCACTGCCGCCGACCCGGGTCAGCGCCGCATAGAGCGGGGACGTCCGATCCGAGGAGATCGCAAGGTCCATCAGCACGACCAGGTTGAGCGCCAGCAGCCCCGTGCCCAGGCCCTCCAGCAGGCGCCGCGGCTGCCCGCGCACGATCTCCCGGACCACCAGGCCCACCGGCAGGGCCAATGCGCCGATCGTCCCGAAGAGGCTCAGGCCCCGGACCAGCAGGTTGGGGATCTCCCCTACCAGGCGGGACAGGTCGTCGTTCGCGCCGCCGGTCGTCTGGTTGGCGTAGGTGCCGATGAGGGCCAGCAGGCCCAGCACCAGCAGCGATCCGACGATGCGGACGAGGTCCAGCTGCCGACGCACCCGGCGCGGCGCGGTGTCGGTGATGACCAGCGCGGCACCGTCGGGCGTGACGTCGGGCGCGGCGCCGGCCTGCTGTACCTCGGTCACGCCACCGCCCCTCGCATACGTCCACGCTCCCGAATTCGTCGGGGCTGACAGATTCCCTTAGGCTGAGGGCACAATTCCATACGCCGATGACGCTGGCGGAAGAGTTCGGCGGCTTATCCAGCCGCCGACGCCGAAGGAGCAATCCTCCCCGAAAACTCTCAGGCCCATTTACCGCTAGCTGAGGCGACTCTGGAAAGCAGGCGCTCAGCGCGCCTCACCGACGGTGCAACCTGCCCTACCGGGCGGGGAATCTCTCAGGTGCCATGACAGAGGGGGAGGCCAATTTCCGCGCGCGGAGCCCGCGCACACCGGACAGGAGCCTCCCGTGACAAGCACCATCAGCCCCACCAGCCCCAATGGTGTCAGCCATCAGCAGCATCCCGACGGCGCGCCTTCGGTGCTCGCGCACCCGCATGCGGCTGGCGTCGAGCGCTTCGCCGACCGCCACATCGGCCCCACCGTGGCTCAGCGCCTGCGCATGCTCACCACGCTGGGCTATACCTCCTTGGACAGCCTGGTCGACGCAGTCGTGCCCGCGTCGATCCGCCAGCGGGCCGAGACCGACCTGCCGCCGGCGGCCTCGGAGACGCAGGTCCTGGCCGAGCTCCGGGCCTTGGCGGCGTCGAATGTCCGCAAGGTGCAGATGATCGGGCTGGGCTACTACGACACGGTGACGCCCGGTGTCATCCGGCGCAACGTGCTCGAGGATCCGGGCTGGTACACCGCTTACACGCCCTACCAGCCGGAGATCTCCCAGGGCCGGCTCGAGGCGCTCCTGAACTTCCAGACAGTCGTGTCCGACCTCACCGGCCTGCCGACGTCCAACGCCTCCCTGCTGGACGAGTCGACGGCCGTGGCCGAGGCCGTCGCGCTGATGCACCGGGCGGTCCGCGGGGCCGCCTCGACGGTGGTGCTCGATGCGCAGTGCCTGCCCCAGACGATCGACGTCGTGCGGACCCGCGCCGAGGCGGTCGGGGCGACGGTGCTGGTGGCCGACCTCGAGCGCGACGGCCTGCCCGCATCCGATGTGTTCGGCGTGGTCATCCAGTACCCCGGCGCCGACGGTGTGCTCCGATCCGCCGCGTTCTACGAGCGCCTCGCGGCCGCCGCCCATGAGCAGGGCGCGATGGTCGCCTACGCCGCCGACCTGCTGGCGCTGACCCTCGTCCGCTCCCCCGCCGAGCTCGGCGCCGATGTCGCGGCCGGCTCGGCGCAGCGCTTCGGCGTGCCGCTGTTCTTCGGCGGACCGCACGCCGGCTACCTCGCCGTGCGGACCGGCCTGGAGCGCCAACTGCCCGGGCGCCTGGTGGGCGTGTCGGTCGACGCCGACGGCGCCCCAGCGCACCGCCTCGCCCTGCAGACCCGCGAGCAGCACATCCGCCGCGAGAAGGCGACGTCGAATGTCTGCACCGCGCAGGCACTGCTGGCCGTGACCGCGTCGATGTACGCGGCGTACCACGGGCCGGATGGATTGCGCGCTATTGCCGCACGGGTGCATCACCACGCGGCGTCGCTCGCGGCCGGCCTGCGCGCCGGCGGCGTGCACGTCGCCCACGAGGGCTTCTTCGACACCGTGCTGGCCATCGTGCCCGGGCGCGCGGCGTCGGTCGTCGCTGCGGCCTCCGACCTGGGCCTCAACCTGGGCCTGGTGTCGGACGACGCGGTTCGCATTGCCTGCGATGAGGTCACCACCGGCGCCCACATCGCGGCGGTGCTCAGCGCGTTCGGCGTCGAGGAGTCCGCCGATGTGCCGCTCGACGCCCTGCCGGCCGACCTGCTGCGCACGAGCGCCTACCTGACCCACCCGGTCTTCCGCAGCCACCGCTCCGAGACCGCGATGCTGCGCTACCTGCGGTCGCTCAAGGACAAGGACTACGCGCTGGACCGCGGCATGATCCCGCTGGGCTCCTGCACGATGAAGCTCAATGCCACCACCGAGATGGAGCCGATCAGCTGGCCGGAGTTCGCGGGCATCCACCCGTTCGCGCCGGCCTGGCAGACCGCCGGGTACCGTCAGCTGATCGAGGATCTCGAGAGCTGGCTATCGGCCATCACCGGCTACGCGGCGGTGTCGCTGCAACCAAACGCCGGTTCGCAGGGCGAGCTGGCCGGGCTGCTCGCGATCCGCGAGTACCTCAAGGCCTCGGGCCACGCCGAGCGCAACGTCTGCCTGATCCCCTCGTCGGCCCACGGCACGAATGCGGCCTCAGCGGTGATGGCCGGCATGAAGGTCGCCGTCGTGGCCTGCGACGACGCCGGCAATGTCGACCTCGACGACCTCGCGCGCGTGATCGCCAAGCACGAGGGCGCCGTCGCGGCCATCATGATCACGTACCCGTCGACGCACGGCGTGTACGAGGAGCGGGTCCGCGAGATCTGCGCCGCGGTGCACGCCGCCGGCGGCCAGGTGTACATCGACGGGGCCAACCTCAACGCGCTGGTCGGCCTCGCGCAGCCCGGCGAGTTCGGCGGCGATGTGTCGCACCTGAACCTGCACAAGACGTTCTGCATCCCGCACGGCGGCGGCGGCCCGGGCGTCGGCCCGGTCGCGGTGCGTGAGCACCTTGCGCCGTTCCTGCCCGGGCACTCCAACGCCGCGGCTGCCATCGACCGCAGCGGGCCCGCGGTTTCCGGAGCACCCTATGGATCGGCCGGTATCCTGCCGATCAGCTGGGCCTACATCCGCCTGATGGGCGCCGAGGGCCTCACCGAGGCGACATCCGTCGCGGTGCTGTCGGCCAACTACGTCGCCGCCCGGCTTCGCGATTCGTTCCCCGTGCTCTACACCGGGCGCGACGGGCTGGTGGCGCACGAGTGCATCCTCGATGTCCGGCCGATCACCAAGGCCACCGGCGTCACCGTCGATGACATCGCCAAGCGGCTGATGGACTACGGGTTCCACGCCCCGACCGTCAGCTTCCCAGTCGCCGGCACGCTCATGGTCGAGCCGACCGAGAGCGAGGACCTGGCCGAGCTGGACCGGTTCTGCGACGCGATGATCGCCATCCGCGCCGAGATCGATCTCGTCGGCGACGGCACCTGGGCCAAGGACGACAACCCGCTGCGCAATGCGCCGCACACCGCGATGTCGGTCATGGCCGACGAGTGGACGCACCCGTACTCACGGACGATTGCGGGCTATCCGTCGGGCAACACCGAGAGCAAGTACTGGCCGCCGGTGCGCCGGATCGATCAGGCCGCGGGCGACCGCAACCTGATCTGCTCCTGCCCGCCCATCGAAGACTACGAGGACTGAGTCCCTATGAGCGCCGCCGATACGACCGCCGCCACTGCCGCCCCGCGGCGCACCGCGCTCTACGACGTCCACGTATCGCTCGGGGCGATGCTGACCGACTTCGCCGGATGGCTGATGCCGCTGCGGTACACCAGCGAGTCGGCCGAGCATCGGGCCGTGCGCTCGGCGGCGGGCCTCTTCGACCTCAGCCACATGGGCCAGATCGATGTCGTCGGGCCCGAGGCGGCGGCGGCCCTGGACTACGCCCTCACCGGGTTCATCTCCCTGGTGAAGGACGGCCGCGCGCGCTACACGATGATCTGCGCGCCCGACGGCGGCGTCATCGACGACCTCGTCGTCTACCGCCTGGGCGGCGAGCGCTTCCTGGTCATTGCCAACGCCTCGAACGCCGCCGCCGTGTTCGCCGCGCTGACCGAGCGGGTGGCCGACTTCGACACGACAGCGACGCTGCGGGCCGATGCGGCGCTGATCGCCGTGCAGGGGCCAGCGAGCGCAGCCATCATCGAGGCGGCCATCGGCCGCACCGTCGAGGGTCTGCCGTACTACGCCTCCCAGGACGCGATCATCGACGGCGAGGCGGTACTGCTGGCCCGCACCGGCTACACCGGCGAGGACGGGTTCGAGATCTTCTGCCCGGGGCCGGCGGCGGCTCGGCTATGGGCCCTGCTGACGTCGCTCGGCTCGGACGCGGGCCTGATCCCGGCGGGCCTGTCGTGCCGCGACACCCTGCGCCTCGAGGCCGGGATGCCGTTGTATGGCAACGAACTGTCGCTGTCCGGCACGCCGTACGAGGCCGGCCTGGGCCGTGTCGTCCGACTGGACAAGCCGTCGGACTTCGTCGGGCGCGCAGCGCTGGCCGAGCGCGGGACCGCTCCGGTGCGCACCCTCGTGGGCCTGCACGGACTCTCCCGGCGGGTGCCGCGCCATGGCTTCGCGGTGCTCGACGCCTCAGGGGCCGTCATCGGCGAGGTCACCAGCGGAGCGCCGTCGCCGACTTTGGGCTACCCGATCGCCATGGCCTACCTGGACGCGGCGCACGCGGGCGTCACCGAGGTGGCGATCGATATCCGCGGTTCGGCCGAGCCGGCCCAGGTCGTGCCGCTGCCGTTCTACAAGCGGGCGTGAGATTGGGCGGCGTCGCGGACGCGCTTCACTGAATCGGGCCACTGCGCGCACGTCAGTGCAGTGGTCGCTTCAGGCGCGCTACTGCACGCGCACGCGGAATGGCTCGTCGACGTGCTCGATGTAGTCGGGGTGCTTTTTGATATAGCCGGCAATGAACTCGCACTCCGGGATGATCTTGAGATCGGCCTCGACCGCGGCGTCGAGCACATTCTTGGCCAACTGGCCGCCGATGCCCTGCCCCTCGAAACGGGGGTTCACCACGGTGTGGGTGAACGTGACCTTGCCGGGCGTGCGCCGGTACTCGGCGAAACCGGCGACCTCGCCGTCGACCATCGCCTCGAACCGGC
>JAOPVO010000114.1 GCA_025966155.1 Pseudonocardiales bacterium | reverse complement strand
TCGGTGACGTCGTCACCGGGCACGTGTTCAACGCGCTCGGCGAGTGCCTGGACACCCCCGGCTACGGCGAGGACGCCCTGCACTGGACGATCCACCGGCACGCGCCGAAGTTCGACCAGCTCGAGGGACGCACCGAGCTGCTCGAGACCGGCATCAAGGTCATCGACCTGCTCACGCCGTACGTGCAGGGCGGGAAGATCGGTCTTTTCGGCGGGGCCGGGGTTGGCAAGACGGTGCTCATCCAGGAGATGATCACCCGCGTTGCCAAGAACTTCGGTGGCACGTCCGTGTTCGCCGGGGTGGGCGAACGCACCCGTGAGGGCAACGACCTGATCACCGAGATGACCGAGTCCGGTGTCATCCGGGACACCGCCCTGGTGTTCGGCCAGATGGACGAGCCGCCAGGGACTCGCATGCGGGTGGCGCTGTCCGCGCTGACCATGGCGGAGTACTTCCGCGATGTTCAGGGCCAGGACGTGCTGCTGTTCATCGACAACATCTTCCGCTACACCCAGGCCGGGTCCGAGGTCTCGACCCTGCTCGGGCGCATGCCGTCCGCCGTCGGGTACCAGCCGACGCTGGCCGACGAGATGGGCCAGCTCCAGGAGCGGATCACCTCGACCCGCGGTCACTCGATCACCTCGATGCAGGCGATCTACGTGCCCGCCGACGACATCACCGACCCGGCGCCGGCCACGACCTTCGCCCACCTCGACGCGACGACGGTGCTCTCGCGCCCGATCTCGGAGAAGGGCATCTACCCGGCCGTCGACCCGCTGGACTCCACCTCGCGGATCCTCGACCCCCGCTACGTCGGCGAGGAGCACTACCGCGTCGCGCAGCGCACCAAGGAGATCCTGCAGCGCTACAAGGAGCTCCAGGACATCATCGCCATCCTCGGTATCGACGAGCTGTCGGAGGAGGACAAGGTCCTCGTTGGGCGCGCGCGCCGCATCGAGCGATTCCTGTCCCAGAACACCTTCGTCGCCAAGGTCTTCACCGGCCTGGACGGATCCTTCGTCCCGGTCGCCGAGACCGTCGAGGCGTTCAAGCGCCTCTGCGATGGCGAGTTCGACCACTTCCCGGAGCAGGCGTTCTTCATGTGCGGCGGCATCGAGGACCTCGAGCGCAACGCCGCTCGTCTTTCGCAGTAGCGCAGTGCCTCCGTCGGCGCCGCCCACCTGGGCAGCGCCGACGGATCTCGGCGTCATGAGTCACAAGTACTGAGCGGAAGCAGGAGCGGACAAATGGCAACGATGCAGGTCGAGCTGGTTGCAGTCGAGCGGCCGATCTGGTCCGGAGCGGCCACGATGGTGATTGCCCGTACCTCGGAGGGCGAGATCGGGATCCTCCCCGGTCACTCGCCGCTGCTGGCGGTCCTCGAGGCCGGCTGGGTTGTCCGGATCAAGCCCGAGGCCGGCGGCGAGCTCCGCTTCGCGGTCCACGGCGGATTCCTCGCGGTGCGCGACGGCTCGGTGTCGATCCTGGCCGAGAGTGCCGAGTCCGACGACGAGATCGACCTCGCCTCGGCCCGCCAGGAGCTGGAGGAGGCGGAGCGTCAGCTCCAGGCTTCCGGCGGCGGCGACTCCCAGTGGGCCGACGCCCGCGATCGGGCGCTGGCCCGCATCCGCACGGCCGATGCCGGCCACGCCTCGACCTCGTCGGTCTGAGCCGAACCCGCACGTGAGTCTCGGCAGCACAAGCGAACGGCGGCGCTGAGTCAGCGGTGAGACAGCTCGAGGTTGGCGCGCTGATTGTTGTCGTGCTGCTCGGCTGCGCCGTCGCGGTCATCATCACGCGCCGCAACTACCTGCTGCGGGGGTCCGGCGGGATCTCCCTCGCCCTGCGCGCCGCCGCGCCTGACCTCACCTCGGGTCGCCCGTCGGCGTCGGGCGCGTCCACCCAGAGCCGATGGGCCCTGGGCCTCGGGCGGTTCAACGGCGACGAGCTGCGCTGGTACCGGCTCTTCGGCCTCGCGATCAAGCCGCGGTACGTGCTGCACCGCTCGGAGATCGAATTGACCTCCCGGCGCGCTCCGCAGGGCCCGGAGATCCACTCCCTGCCCGCCGACGCGGTCATCCTCGAATGCCGGCACGGCCAGCAGCGCCTCGAGCTCGCCGTCGTCGGCACCGCCGCGACGGGCCTGTCCTCGTGGCTGGAGTCCGCCGCGCCCGACGTCGGGCTCTAGCTCCCGGCCGGTGCGACGGCTCAGGCGCGCTTGCGCGTGCCGCCGGGCTCCCAGAGCACATCGCCCGATCCGCCGGCGCCTGGGGTGTTGGCGACGCGGGCCAGGATGAACAGCAGGTCCGAGAGCCGGTTGAGGTACTTCGCCGGCTCGGGCGAGGTCTCATCCGGCTCGGCGTCCAGCAGCGCCCAGACCGTCCGCTCGGCCCGCCGGGCCACGGTGCGCGCGTGGTGCAGCAGCGCCGCCCCCGGCGTGCCGCCGGGCAGGACGAAGCTCGACAGCGGGCGCAGGTCCTCGTTGTACCGATCGCACCACTGCTCCAGGCGCTCGACCGCGCCGTCGGACATCCGCAGCGCCGCGAACGGCAGATCGTCCCGGAGCGGCGTGCAGAGATCCGCTCCGACATCCAGCAGGTCGTTCTGGATCTGCAGCAGCGCGTGCGCCATCGACTCGGGCAGTCCGCCCAGGGCCAGTGCCATGCCCACTGCGGCATTGGTCTCATCGACATCGGCGTAGGCGCCGACGCGCGGGTCGGTCTTGGCCACGCGGGACATATCGCCCAGCGCGGTGGTGCCGTCGTCGCCGGTGCGGGTGTAGATGCGGGTCAGGTGGACAGCCATCGCCTGAGGCTATCCGAGCGGCCGGGCCGGTACGGGTCTCGGGCGCGCCTAGGATTGCCCGGTGCAGGTACTGCGGGTGACGGGCGGGGCCAGGCTGGTGGGAGAGGTCCCCGTCGTCGGCGCCAAGAACAGCACCCTGAAGCTGATGTCGGCCGCGCTGCTGGCCGAGGGCGCCACGCACATCGACAATCTGCCGGCCATCGCCGATGTCGCGATCATGCGCCAGCTGCTCGAGCGGCTCGGGTGCGGCGTGGTCGAGACGCGCAGCCCGGACGGCACCGAGGGCGTCACGATCACCGTGCCGCAGACGCCGGAGTCGGCTGCGCCGTACGAGCTGGTGCGCCAGATCCGCGCCTCCATCTGCGTCCTGGGGCCGCTGCTGACCCGTACCGGGCACGCGCGGGTCGCGATGCCGGGCGGGGACAACATCGGGTCGCGCAAGCTCGATATGCATATCGAGGGCCTCCAGCGGATGGGCGCGGCGATCGAGATCGAGCACGGGTTCATCGTGGCCCGCGCCCAGCAGCTGCGCGGCGCGTCGATCTGGCTGGACTTCCCGAGCGTCGGGGCGACGGAGAACCTGGTGACGGCCGCGGTGCTCGCGCAGGGCACGACGGTGATCGACAATGCCGCGCGCGAGCCGGAGATCGTCGACCTGCTCGACATGCTGGTGGCGATGGGCGCGCAGATCGGCGGCATCGGCACCTCGACGCTGGAGATCCAGGGCGTCGACGCGCTGTCCCCGGTGCATCACGTCGCGGTCGCGGACCGGATCGTGGCCGGCACGTGGGCGTTCGCCGCGGCGATGACCCAGGGCGACGTCCGCGTGCGCGGGGCGATGGCCGCGCACCTCAGCATCGCCCTGGAGAAGCTGACCTCGGCCGGGGCAGCGGTGCAGGAGCTGCCCGACGGGTTCCGCGTCACCATGACCGACCGGCCCAAGGCCTTCGACGTCGTGACGCTGCCGTACCCGGGGTTCCCCACCGACCTCCAGCCGCAGGCGATCGCGCTGCTGTCCATCGCCGAGGGCGACGCGATGATCACCGAGAACCTCTTCGATGCCCGGTTCCAGTTCTGCGACGAGCTGGCCCGGATGGGCGCGCAGGTACGGACCGACGGCCATCACGCGCTGGTGCGCGGCCGGCATGTGCTGTCCGGCGCCCCGGTGCAGGCCACCGACATCCGTGCCGGCGTCGGGCTGGTGCTGGCCGGCTTGGTCGCCGAGGGCGTCACCGAGGTCGGGCAGATCCACCACATCGACCGCGGCTACGTGCGCCTCGAGGAGCAGATGCGCGCCCTGGGCGCGACGATCGAGCGGGTCGAGTCCAGCACCTTCGGCTAGTTGGCGATCTCCTGCGCTCCTAGCTCCCGAGCCCGGGCGGCAGCAGCGCGCGGGCGCGGTCGAGATCGGTTCGGAACACCAGCACATCGGCGCGACCATCGCGGCGCGCGGACAGCGATGACCGGATGCCGGCATCCCCGAGGGTCGCCCGGAGCGCATTGGCCGAGGACCGCGACAGCGCCAGCACGAGCGGCTCGAGCAGGCCGAAGTCACCGTTTGCGGCCGGGCGGGCCCGGCCCTTGGGCCGCGGGCGGCTCGGGGCGAACACCCAGCGCATGGTGAGGATCAGGCCGGCAGCGGCCAGCAGGATGACCGTGATGGTCGGCAGATCCGAGCCCACGGCGGTCCTCCAAACCCTGCATCATTAGTAACCTATGAATCGATCAGCCGGGTGTGCTTCCCCGCGCAATGACTGGATCACGGTATGCGGCTTGTCGAGGACGTCGGCGCGCCGGGCGCCATCGGCAACAGATGAGCAGAATCCGGCAGCGCGGCCGGCAGGTAGGGTCGCTGCTCGTGCGCCTGGTCATTGCCCGCTGTTCCGTGGACTACATCGGGCGCCTCACCGCGCATCTGGCCAGCGCGACCCGGCTGCTGCTGGTGAAGGCCGACGGCAGTGTGTCGATCCACGCCGATGACCGCGCCTACAAGCCGCTGAACTGGATGAGCCCGCCCTGCTGGCTGGTCGAGGGCGAGGGCACCTGGACGGTCACGAACAAGGCGGGCGAGAAGCTCGTGATCACCCTCGAGGAGATCCTGCACGACTCCTCGCACGAGCTCGGGATCGATCCCGGCCTGGTCAAGGACGGCGTCGAGGCCCACCTCCAGGAGCTGCTGGCCGAGCATGTGGCGACCCTCGGCGTGGGCTACCGATTGGTGCGCCGGGAGTTCCCGACCCCGATCGGCCCGGTCGATCTGCTGGTGCGCGATTCCTCCGCGGTTGCCGTCGAGGTCAGGCGCCAGGGCGATATCGACGGCGCTGCCTCGACCTCGACTGACGATGCCGACGCGGGGCGGTACGTGGCGGTGGAGATCAAGCGCAGAGCCGGGATCGACGCCGTGGAGCAGCTCACCAGGTACCTGGAGCTCCTGAACCGGGATACCGCCTTGGCTCCTGTGACCGGCATCCTGGCCGCACAGACGATCGCGCCCCAGGCCCGCACCCTGGCCGAGGACCGGGGCATCCGGTGCGTGGTGCTGGACTACGAGGCGCTTCGGGGGATCGAGCGTGAAGGCGTCCTGTTCTAGTTCGCCCTCGATGAGCGGCTAAGGCCGGACCGCGGGTTCCGGTTCCGGCGCGTCGACGATCGCGGACCCGTCCGCTGCAGGCTGCAGCTGCGGTCGACCAGCCCCATTCTCGCGCGCGACGGGCGTGCACCCGCGCCTCGACACAGGACGTTGCCACGACGCTCAGGGGGGCGATGGGGACGGGGCGATGCGGGACAATGGCCCGATGCCCCGTCGTCATCGCCGCGCCGACGATGCGGCGGCGCCCTCGGGCGGGCGCTCGATGAACGAGCGGATCGAGGAGTACCGCGGCACGGAGTACCGCGTGCGGAGCCTGAGCGGCGCCAGCGCCAGCGGCAGCGGCGGGCCGTATCGGTGCCCGGGGTGCGATCAGCTCGTGCCCGGGCGGTCCCCGCACATCGTGGCCTGGCGCGATGACGATGCCGAGGCCACCGACCGGCGGCACTGGCACACGGTGTGCTGGGCGAACCGCGCCACGCGCGGGCCCACGACCCGCCGCTAGGTCAGTCGCGTCCCGTCACCGGAGATCTGGCGCAAGGTCTGGCGCGAGGTCTGGCGCGAGATTCTGCAAGCGCCGGCGCTACGGCGGTCGGGCCTAGTTGCTGCTCAGGATCGACGCGTCGACCTTCCAGCTGCCGTCGGCCTGCTTGATCCAGTTGAGGCCGATTCCCAGGCTGGCCGGCGTGACGTCGAAGGCCAGGACAAACGCCTCCGTGCCGATGATGATGATGTCCGTGGGGTCCGGGATGGCGAATGCCGCCAGCTCCGCCTGAAGGTCCCGGTCGGTGTCCCACGTGATCGTCAGCGTGGCGCAGGACGTGATGCCCTTCTCGTCCAGCACCGACTTGAGCGACGCGGGGTCCGACAGCGAGCAGAAGGTCGGCACATCGGCCGCCGCGTAGGCATGCATCCACGACGCGCCGGTCTTGGCCAGCTGGGCCTGGAGGGCGCCGTTGGTGCTCGAGCCGGAGGGCTGCGGCGACGTTGAGCCAGAGCGGGTCGAGGATGCCGACGACGTCGATGTCGATGAGGACTTCGATCCCGAGGTGGACCGCGTAGCCGTCGGGTTCGGGAAGTCCTGGGACTTGGTCGACTTCGACGTGGAGGTCTTGGTGCTCGGATCGGTGGTGGCGCCGCCGCCCGCGAGTGACCCGCTGCCCTCGATCGATGAGGCGCACCCGGCGACCACCAACGCGACGATCGCAAAACCGGCTGCGGCCCCAAGGGCACGCACCCGAGTGAGTCGGACGGGTGCTGCGCTCATCGTGTCTCCCGTGGTCTTGGGGCTCGGGTGCCGACGCTAGCGCTTCGGGCCGGTAAGTGACTATCACCAATGGACGGGTCGCGGCACGTGACGCGTCGAGCGGCGGCTTCGGTTCCGTCGGATTGCACCGGCCCGGATCGGGATCACTCGGCGGCGGCGCCGGGTTCGGGGAGGGCGGTGCCGGGCTCGGTGCCGAGCAGGGTGGTGATCCCATCGCGCAGCGCGGACAACTGGCGTGCCGTCGTCTGCCGCGCGTCCTCGAGCCGCTGAGCCTCGACCGCGGCCGAGCGCACGAGCTCGGCGGCCTCGGCCCGGGCGCCGGCCATCAGCTCGTCGTTGGCGGCCTTGGCCGCGGCGCGTTCCTGCGCCGCCGCCGCCTCGGTGGTGCGGCGCCGGACCCGAAGCGCGATCTCGAAATCCTCGGTGGCGGTGTCGCGGTACAGCTTGGCCTGGGCGTCGAGCTGGTTGCGGGTCGCCTCGTGCTCGGCGTCCAGGGCGTTTCGGGCTGACTCGTGCTCGGCATCGAGGCGGGCGCGCTCGATGCCGGCGGCCTCGATGTCGGCGTCGAGCTGGGACCGGCCGTTGCGAAGCTCGGATGCGGCCAAAGCGCGCTGCTCGGCCAGGTAGGCGTCGCCCTCGTTGATCCGGGCCTGGTAGGCGCTCTCGACATCGTCGACGCGGATCTGCGCCATGCCCATCAGCCGCTCGGACTCGGCCCGCGCCTCGGAGCGCACCCGCGCGACGTCCTCATCGGTGCTGCGGCGCGTCTGGTCGGCGTAGAGCTCGGCCTCGTCGCGCAGCCGTGAGGCTTCCTCCTCCGCGAGCTCCAGCATGCTCCGGATCCGGTCGCTGACATTCTCGGCGGTGACGACGGTCGAGACATCGGTGCGGATCTTCCGGCGCAGCGACTCGACCTCGGCGTAGGCGCTGGCCAGCTGGGCGGCCAGATCGGCGCTGCGGGCCATGGCCGCATCGCGCTCGGACGCGGCGCTCACGAGATCGCTGTCCATGCGCTCGATGTGGTCCTGGACCTGCCGCCGGTCGTAGCCGCGCATGGCGACGTCGAACTCGGGCCGATCGAAGGAGAGCAGGGAGAAGGCCTCGGTGGGCTGATCGTCGGCCATCGTGCGATCGTATCGGCCTGCGCCGACGCAACGGGGTGACGCGCGTCAGTTCATCGATGCGACATCTGCCGCCGGCAGCGGGTGCGTGCTCAGTGGGCGGCGGCGCCCTCGTCGGCGGCGTGCTCCACGAGCTCCACCAGCACGCCGCCCGCGTCCTTGGGGTGGATGAAGTTGATCCGGCTGTTGGCCGTGCCTCGGCGGGGCGCGTCGTAGAGCAGGCGCAGGCCGCGGCCGCGCAGGATGGCGCTGACGGCCTCGACATCCTCGACGGTGTAGGCCAGCTGCTGGATGCCCGGTCCGGACTTGTCCAGGAACTTGGCGATCGCGGAGTCAGCGCGCAGGGTCGCCAGCAGCTGGATCCGGGAGGCGCCGTCCCCTACGACGAGCATCGCCTCGCGGACGCCCTGCTCCTCGTTTATCTCCTCATGCACGGAGTGGATGCCGAACATGTCGCGATAGAACGCGATGGCGACATCGAGGTCGGGCACCGCGATGCCGACGTGGTCGATCTTGGTGAACAGCGGCGCGCTCGTGGAGTCTGCGGTCATGGACCGCAGCGTCGCACGGGCGGGGCGCGGGCGCAGCACCTGGGTGAGGTGCACTAGTTCACATCGAGGGCCAACCGACGGCCGGCCGAGGACAGGGGCCCCTAGCGGGTGCGCATTAGGGTGGTCCCGTGCGTTCCCCGCTGCCGTTCGATCCGGTCGATCGCGCCGGCGACATCTGGGAGCAGCGCTGGCCCGAGGCCGGCCCTCACGTCTTCGCCGCGATGCGCGCGGTGACCTCGATCATGCGGGCCCATCAGGTCCTGCTCTCGGTGCTCGACGCCCAACTGCGGCCGTTCGGGGTCACCTTCAGCCGCTACGAGGCGCTGGTCCTTCTGAGCCACTCGCGGCAGGGCTCGCTGCCGCTGTCCAAGATCGGGGAGCGGCTGCAGGTGCACGCGACGTCGGTGACGAATGTGATCGATCGGCTGGAGGCCGCCGGCCTGGTCACGCGCGAGCCGAACCCGCGCGATGGGCGCGGCACGCTGGCCTGCCTCACCGAGCGCGGGGCGCAGGTGTACCGGGAGGCCACGGAGGCGCTCAACGGAACATTGTTCGGCCTGGGCGCCTTGGATCAGGACGACCTCACCAATCTCTTTGTCGTGCTGCGCACCCTGCGGGCCGACGCCGGCGACTTCGCGACCTGAGGATGGCCCGCCGGCTCCCGGCGATCCGTCTGCCGGTCCGCAGCACGCGGCAATGGAAGGATGACGACTATGCAACCCCGTAGCGCAGGCCGGGCTCCCGGTCCGGCAATCCCCTCGTCCGCCCTCGCCGGGGCCATCGATCTGGGCGCGGTGAAGGCCCGGGCCGACGCGGCCGCCCGTGCCGCCGATGCCCCTCCGCCGGCGGCCGGCAGCTACGTCATCGATGTCACCGAGGACACCTTCCAGGCCGAGGTGCTCGACCGGTCGTTCCAGGTGCCGGTGCTGATCGACCTCTGGGCCGAGTGGTGCCAGCCGTGCAAGGCGCTGTCGCCCGTGCTCGAGCGCCTCGCGAATGCCGGCGGCGGGTCCTGGATCCTGGCCAAGGTCGATGTCGATGCCAACCCGCGCATCCAGCAGGCGCTGCAGGTCCAGAGCATCCCCACGATCTTCGCCGTCATCGGCGGCCAGCTCGTCCCCGGATTCGCCGGCGCGATCCCCGAGGCGCAGGTACGGGAGTTCATCGCGGCCGTCCTCGAGGCGGCCGAGCGGGCCGGCCTGAGCGGCCCGGGGGAGGGCGCCGTAGTTCCCGAGGGTTACCTCCAGGACGAGATCGAGGACCCGGAGCCCGAGCCCGAGCCGCCCGGCGATCCGCGCCTGGCCATCGCCGAGCAGTACATCGAGGACGGCGAGTTCGCCCTCGCCGCCGCGGCCTACGAGGCGATCCTGGCCGTCGAGCCCAACCACGCCGACGCCGGGCTGGCGCTGAAGCAGGTCCATCTGCTCGACCGGCTGTCCGTGCTGCCCGAGGACGCCGTCGAGGTCGCCGACGCGGCGCCGGACGACATCGCGGCCCAGCTCGCGGCCGCGGACCTGCTGCTCGCCGGGGGGGAGATCGCGGCCGCGCTGGCTCGCCTGATCAACGCGGTGCGCCGCACCTCGGGCGACGAGCGGGCCGAGATCAGGGCCAGGCTGGTCGAGTACTTCGACCTGCTCGGCCCCGAGGACCCATCGGTGCCCCAGGCGCGGCGCGATCTCGCCAACGCGCTGTTCTAGACCCCGCTCTACGCCGCCGGCTGCTCGTCCGCGCCGCTCTCGAGCTCGACCGTGAGCCGGGTCGGCTCCGATGCGGCGGCCGGCGGGCTTGCGGCTGCGGTGTCGACCGACTCGATCGCCGCCGGCGCCTCGGGCGCGGCGTACCGCAGCCAGACCGCGCCCAGCGGGGGGACGCGGATCGTGGCCGACGCGGGCTGGCCGTGCGAGCCCTCGCCGGTGGCCGTGATCGCGCCGAGGTTGCCGACGCCTGAGCCCAGGTAGGCCTCGGCGTCAGTGTTGAGCACCTCATCCCAGCGGCCCTCCCGGGGCAGCCCGAGCCGGTAGTTCTCATGCGGGACGGCGGAGAAGTTGGCGACGCAGGCCAGGGCCGAGCCGTCGGATCCCCAGCGCACGAACGAGAACACATTGCCCGTGGCGTCATTCGCGTCGATCCACTGGAAGCCGTTGGGGTCGATGTCCTGCGACCACAGCGCCGGTGTATCGCGGTACACCTGGTTGAGGTCGCTGACCAGGCGCTGGACGCCGCGGTGGTCCGGTGCGTCCAGCAGCCACCAGTCCAGCCCGCGGCCCTCGCTCCACTCCCCGCCCTGGCCGAACTCCGAGCCCATGAAGATCAGCTGCTTGCCCGGGTGCGCCCACATGTAGGCGTAGAGCGTGCGAAGCGTGGCCATCTGCTGCCAGCGGTCGCCGGGGATCTTGCCCAGCACCGAGCCCTTGCCGTGCACGACCTCGTCGTGGGAGATCGGCAGCACATAGTTCTCGGAGTAGGCGTACACCATCGAGAACGTCATCTGGTGGTGATGATGCTGGCGATGGATAGGCGATCGGGCTATGTACCCGAGTGTGTCGTGCATCCACCCCATGTTCCATTTGAACCCGAAGCCGAGCCCGCCGAGGTAGGTCGGGCGCGTGACGCCCGGCCACGCCGTCGATTCCTCGGCAATGGTGAGGGCGCCGGGCACGCGCTTGTAGACGGTCGCGTTCATCTCCTGGAGGAACGCGACCGCGTCCAGGTTCTCCCGGCCGCCGTAGACATTGGGCAGCCACTCGCCTTCCTTGCGCGAGTAGTCGAGGTAGAGCATCGACGCCACTGCGTCCACGCGCAGGCCGTCGACGTGGAACTCCTCGAGCCAGTAGAGCGCGTTGGCCACGAGGAAGTTGCGCACCTCGGTGCGCCCGAAGTCGAAGACGTAGGTGCCCCAGTCGGGCTGCTCGCCGCGGCGCGGGTCGGCGTGCTCGTACAGCGCGGTCCCGTCGAAGCGGGCCAATGCGAAGGCGTCCTTGGGGAAGTGCGCGGGCACCCAGTCGACGATCACGCCGATCCCGGCCTGGTGCAGGCGATCGACCAGGAACCGGAACTCGTCCGGGGTCCCGAACCGGGAGCTCGGGGCGAAGTAGGACGTCACCTGATAGCCCCAGGAGCCGCCGAACGGGTGCTCGGCCACGGGCAGGAACTCCACGTGCGTGAACTTCATCTCCTGCAGGTACTCCACGAGCTGGTCGGCGAGCTCGACGTAGCTCAGGCCCGAGCGCCAGGAGCCGATGTGGACCTCGTAGATCGACATCGGGGCGGCGTGCCATGACGTCTCGGCGCGCCGGGCGAGCCACTGCCCGTCGGTCCAGACGTAGGTCGAGGTGTAGACGACCGACGCGGTCTCCGGCGGCACCTCCGTGGCGAACGCCATCGGATCGGCCTTCGGGCGCCACACGCTGTCGGCCCCGAGCACGTCGAACTTGTAGTGCGCCCCAGCCGCGACACCGGGGATGAACAGCTCCCAGACGCCGGAGGACCCGAGCACGCGCATCGGGAAGCCCGTGCCGACCCAGTAGCCGAAGTCCCCGGCCACGCGCACCCCGCGGGCGCTGGGGGCCCAGACGGCGAACGACGTCCCGCTGACCGGGCCGGACGGGGTGTCGTAGGTGCGCTCGTGCGCGCCGAGCACCTCCCAGAGCTGCTCGTGGCGGCCCTCGCCGATCAGGTGCAGATCGATCTCGCCGAGGGTGGGCAGCCACCGATACGGGTCGTCGGTGATGTAGGTGCTGCCGTCGTAGGTGACCTCGAGCCGGTAGTCCGCCGGCGGGCCCGGCACGATCGCGCTGAACACGCCGCTGGGGTGGACGCTGGTCATGGGCACCGAGCTGCCACTGGCGTTGCCGATCAGAACGGACACCGCGGTCGCATCGGGGCGGAATGCGCGGATGCGCACGCGGCCATCGGGCAGTGCATGCGAGCCCAGGATCGAGTGCGGGTCGTGATGCGCGCCGCCCACCAGCAGGTCCAGCTGATCGCGGCTCACATCAGGCAGTGCGGGGGCGGTCATAGCTGGCCCTTCTGGTCGTCGGTCGGTTCGGCGGCGGCCGGGGGAGCAGCCAGGCGGGTGAGCGAGGCGAGCGGCACGGCCAGCCACGATGGGCGGTTGCGGGCCTCGTAGACCGCCTCGTACACGGCCTTGTCGGCCTCGTAGGCGCGCAGCAGGACGGCGTCGATCGGCTCGCTGCCCTCGACCGAGGCATACCCGGCGGCAAACGCATCGCGGTTCCGCGTTGCCCACTCCGTTGCGCGGTACTCCGTCTGCGGGGTGCTGGCGAAGTCGACGAGCTGGTGGCGCGCCACGTAGTCGAACGAGCGCAGCATCCCCGCGACATCGCGCAGCGGCGAGTCGGGCAGCCGGCGCTCGGCGATGGACTTGGACGGCTCGCCCTCGAAATCGAGCACCACCCAGCGGTGCACCGTCCGCAGCACCTGGCCCAGATGCAGATCGCCGTGCACCCGCTGGGCCCGGACGGTCCCGCCGGGCAGGCTCCGCAGCTCGGCGTAGGCCCGGCGCAGGCCCGATTCGACCTCGGCCAGCTGCGGCACCACTGCGAGCGCGAGGTCCAGGCGGCGGTGCATGGCGTTGGCGCGGGCATCCAGATCGGCCGGGCTCAGCTGCTCGGTGCCGAACGCACGGGCCAGGTCGAGATGGATCTCGGCCGTGGCCACGCCGAGCCGCGTCGCCTCGCCCGCGAAGTCGCCGCCGGCCTCGGACGCGTGCAGGTCGCCCTCGCCCATCAGGTCGCGCACGCTGATCTTGGCCAGCTCCCACCCGTCGGTGGCCGTGGTCATGAACTCCTGGAGCATGGCCAGGCTGGTGGTCTCGCCGTCGACATCGGACTGGACGTACCCCAGCATCCGGGCCACGTGGCGCCCGCCGCCGGATCCCGCGCCGACGCCACCGGTATCGGAGGCGGCGTCGACATCGCCGTTGCCCGGCGCGAGCGCGCCCAGGGCGCGGTGCACCTCGACGTCGGGGTTCTCCCCGACGTCGAGGCGGCGGAACACCTTGAGGATCGCCGCGTCGCCGAATACCAGCGAGGTATTTGACTGCTCGCCGGTCAGCACAAGGCTGGACTGGCCGACCGGGATCTGCGCCGCGTCGACGGTGCGCACGAAGCTGATCGGCTCCGTGCGCACGTTGTCGCGGATGCCGTCGAGCCAGCCGTTGGTGATGACCTTGTCGTGCAGCGCGTCGTAGACCTGAACCTCGGGGCCGCCGTGCGCCAGGGCGGCATCGCCTTCGAGTGCGCCGATGTGGACGTGGTCCAGGGACTCGATCGGCTCGGTCGTGAGCGTCACCGGCACCTGATACGTCTCGGCCCCGCCGTCGTCGTAGGCGACATCGGCGAGCCAGATCTGCGAGGTGCGGCCCTTCGTGGTTCCTGTGCTGAGGAGCCGGGCGGTGAAGGCCCCCGGGCGCCCCTTTCCGGCGAACCATCGCTGGCTGGGCATCCAGGCGGTCAGCAGGGCCGTCATCTGCGTCGCGGCTGGGCTCTCGCTCGGGGACGTCATGCGGCCTCCTGCGGGTTGCGATCGGTGTGGGACGACGGCACCCCTTCGGGGGCGTCGCGCACCTGGCGGGGGATCCGCAGCCAGTAGAAGCCGTGGCCGGCCAGGGTCAGCAGGTACGGCAGCTCCCCGATCCGGGGGAAGTGGCTTCCGCCGAGCAGCTCGATCGGCTCCGCGCCCTGCCATTGGCGCAGGTCCAGCTCGACCGGCTGCGCGAAGCGGGACAAATTGTTGACGCAGAGCACGATGTCGTCGCCGAACTGCCGGACGTAGGACAGCACGGAGGGGTTGCTGCCGCCGAGGTCGGTGAACGTGCCGAGGCCGAAGGCCGGGTTCGCCTTCCGGACCTCGATCATCCGGCGGGTCCAGTGCAGCAGCGACGAGGAGTTCCGCGTCTGCGCCTCGACGTTGGTCACTTGATAGCCATAGATGCTGTCGAGGTTGACGGGCAGGTAGAGCTTGCCCGGGTCGCAGGTCGAGAAGCCGGCGTTGCGATCGGGGGTCCATTGCATGGGGGTGCGGACGCCGTCGCGGTCCCCGAGCCAGATGTTGTCGCCCATCCCGATCTCGTCGCCGTAGTAGAGGACCGGCGAGCCCGGCAGGGAGAACAGCATGGCGTTGAACAGCTCGATGGTGTCGATGTCGTTCTCCAGGAGCGGGGCCAGTCGCCGGCGGATGCCGATGTTTGCCTTCATCCGCGGATCCTTCGCATACTCAGCCCACATGTAGTCCCGCTCCTCGTCCGACACCATCTCGAGGGTGAGCTCGTCGTGGTTGCGCAGGAAGATCCCCCACTGGCAATTCGAGGGGATCGGCGGGGTCTGGGCCATGATCTCGGAAATGGGGTAGCGCTGCTCGCGGCGCACGGCCATGAACAGCCGCGGCATGACCGGGAAGTGGAACGCCATCTGGCACTCGTCGCCAACCTCGGGATCGCCGAAGTAGTCCACGACATCGGCCGGCCACTGGTTGGCCTCGCACAGCATGACGCGGTCGCTGTACTGCGCGTCGATCTCCGAGCGCACCCGCTTCAGGAAGTCGTGCGTCTCGGGCAGGTTCTCGCCGTTCGTGCCGTCGCGAACGTAGAGATACGGCACGGCGTCGAGCCGGAACCCGTCGATGCCGAGGTCCAGCCAGAACTTCAGGGAATCGATCATCGCCGCCTGGACGGCGGGGGACTCGAAGTTCAGGTCGGGCTGGTGGCTGAAGAAGCGGTGCCAGAAGTACTGCTTGCGCACCGGGTCGAAGGTCCAGTTGCTGGGCTCGGTGTCGACGAAGATGATCCGCGCATCGGGGTAGCGCTCGTCGGTGTCGCTCCACACATAGAAGTCGCCGTACGGCCCGTCCGGGTCGCTGCGAGAGGACTGGAACCACGGGTGGGCATCCGACGTGTGATTCATGACGAAATCGATGATCACCCGGATGCCACGCTCGTGCGCCGCCTCGAGCAGGTGCCGGAAGTCCTCCAGCGTCCCGAACTCGGGCAGCACGTTGCAGTAGTCCGCGACGTCGTACCCGCCATCGCGCAGAGGCGACGGGAAGAACGGCGGCAGCCAGAGGCAGTCGACGCCCAGCCATTGCAGGTAGTCCAGCTTCGCGGTCAGCCCGCGGAGGTCGCCGGTGCCGTCGCCATTGGAGTCTGCGAAGCCCCGCACGAGCACCTCATAGAAGACGGCTCGCTTGAACCACTCGGGGTCGTTCAAGGCGACCGTGTTCTGCCGCGCCGCTGCTGCCGCGCCGGTGGTGATCGGGTCGCTCACTGTGCTCCTTCAAGGGCCATCGGTGCATGAGTCGGATCCCCAGAGGTCAGTAGGCGCCTAAGGGTTGCAGGTGGAAGATGTGGGCGGGCTGCACATGCGGATCGAGGCGCACGTAGTTGACGTTGCCCCAATCGTAGGAGGCGCCGGTGAGCAGATCGGTCGCCTGCACCCGGTCCGTCCACTCCAGGCCGAGAGCCGGCATATCGAGTGCGACCCAGCCCTCCCGCACATTGTGCGGGTCGACGGTGCACACGGTGAGCGTCATATCGCCGGTCGTCGGATCGTGCTTGGTGAACGCCGTGATAGACGTGTCATCGACGAGGTGGAAGCGCGTCTCGCGCAGGCTATGCAGCGATGTGTGGGCGCGGCGGATCTCGTTGAGCTGCGTCAGCAGCGGCGCCAGCGAGCGCCCCTCGGCGATCGCGGTCGCGAAGTCGCGCGGCCGCAGTTGGTACTTCTCGCTGTCGAGGAACTCCTCGCTGCCCGGGCGCACGGGCTGGTGCTCATAGAGCTCGAATCCCGAGTAGATGCCGTACGACGGCGCGAGCGTGGCGGCGAGGATCGCCCGGATCCGGAACGACGCCGGCCCGCCGACCTGCAGGAACTCAGGGAGGATGTCCGGCGTCGTCGGGAAGAAATTGGGCCGCATGTAATGCGCGGAGTCGACCAGCTCGCGGACGTAGTCCTGCAGCTCGTCCTTCTCGTTCCGCCACGTGAAGTAGGTATAGGACTGGGTGAAGCCGATGCGACCGAGCTCGTGCATCATCGCCGGCTTCGTGAACGCCTCGGCCAGGAACAGAACGTCCGGGTGGGCCTTCTTGACCTCCCAGATCAGCCAATGCCAGAAGTTGATCGGCTTGGTGTGCGGGTTGTCGACTCGGAAGATCGACACGCCCTGGGCGACCCAGTGCAGCACGACGCGCAGGCACTCGGCGTAGATGCCCTTGGGGTCGTTATCGAAGTTGATCGGATAGATGTCCTGGTATTTCTTCGGGGGGTTCTCCGCGTACGCGATGGTCCCGTCGGGCTTCGTCGTGAACCACTCCGGGTTGCTGGTGACCCACGGATGGTCCGGCGCGGCCTGCAGCGCGAGATCCAGTGCCACCTCCATGC
>JAOPVO010000062.1 GCA_025966155.1 Pseudonocardiales bacterium | reverse complement strand
AGCACGTCACCGAGGCGATCCAGGCGTCGACGCGGTCCCGGCGCTGGGATGCATAGGTGGCATAGAGCGACACGCGCGAGGTCTCCGCCCGTTCCAGCGCGGGGGCGAACTGGTCGAGCACCGCCGTAAGCGCCTTCTGCCGGGTCGCGCAGAGCCGCGAGGCCTTGGCCTTGTCCCGATCCCGCCCGCTGACTGTGATCGACGCCAGGGCGATCTCCGGATCGACGCGGCGGATCGTCTCGCCCCGCACCGACACGATGGGCGGCGCTGACGTCGGCGGGCTCTGGTCAGTAGCCATGCGTTAAGTGTGCCGCGCCAGTCAGCTGATGCGCGGGGCAACTGCCTCGGCAACGGCGCGGGCATTGAAGCTAGGGAACTTCTGGTCCGTGTTGACGATCACGAGCAGACCGCCCTTGATGAACGCGCAGGCCCAATCCTGAGCGGCATCGAGGTCGTAGAACCCGACTTGATAGAGCACCGCGGCATCGCCGATGCCGGTGATCGGATCGGCATTGGCGCCCGCCTGCGCGGCCAGCACCATCGCGTTGTTGGCGGCGATCGGGTCGGCGAATCGCTGCGTGGAGATCTGGAGCGTCATGTGACCGTCGCCGTACGCGAAATAGAAGTTGCAGCCGGGCGGGTCGGTGGTGACGACGGTGACCCGACCCACCATGTTGCCCTCGAGGTCGGTGGCGTCCTGACGGCTCAGGTACGGGCAGTCGCCGTTGACTTCCTGCGGGGCAAGCGGCGGGGCCGTGGTCGCCGGCTGAGTTGACGACGGTGTCGTGGGCGCGGGGGATGTGGCGGTAACAGGGACGCATTCCCCGCCGCCGCCGGCCAGGCCGCCGGTCTCCGCGGGGGCGGTGCTGGTGCAGGTGTCGGACGGCCCGGGCGCTGCCTCATTTCCGGACGAGGACGTGCAGCCGGCCAGTGCCAGTAGCGCGAATGCTGCAGCAGCGAGCTTCCGGCGCGAGGTCACGCCCCGCAGCGTAATCAACGCGGGCGGCCCGCCGCGACGACCGCGGCGCGCAGGGCGACCGCGTCATCGAGCGGCTCGAGGTCGATCTCGTCGCCGCGCCGGCGCAGCGCCCGGGCAATGAGCTCGTCGGCGAACGCCGGGCTCTTGGCCAGCACCGGACCATGTAGATAGGTGCCTATCACGTTGTTGGTCAGGCAGCCCTCAGTCCGGTCGATGCCGTTGTTGCCTTTGCCGACCGACGTTGCGGCCAACGCGGACGCAGCCGGGCCCAATTCCGTGAGTCCACTATGGTTCTCGTAGCCGACGATCTGGCCCCACGCGGTGTCGACCGCGTGGTTGCCGATGAGCCGGGTGTCCGAGCCGCGGGTGACCACGTCGAGCACGTCGACGCCGGGGATCCGCTGGCCGTCATGGGTCAAGAATTCATGTCCCAGCAACTGGTACATCCCGCAAATCGCCAGCATGACCACGCCGTCGGCCGCCATCGCCCGTAAGTCCGGGCCCTTCGTCAGCACGTCCGCGCCGATCTCGCCCTGCGCGGCATCCTGCCCGCCGCCCCCGAGCAGGATGTCGGTGGTCGGCGGAATGGCCGTGCCCACGCCCACCGGGACAACCTCGACGGCCAGGCCGCGCCACTCGAGGCGCCGGCGCAGCACGAGCACATTGCCCGTGTCGCCATAGATGTTCATCTCGTGCGGATAGAGGTGAGCCAGCACCAGGGGCCTCAACGCGTTGCCTCCTTCGGACCGTCGCCGTCGGAAGCCGCGGCGGCATCAACCAGGTGCTCATGGAGGGACCACATCGCGGTGTACGTGGCGAACACCAGCACCCGGCCCGCGGCCGGAGCGGCGGCGATCGCGGCATCGACCGCCAGGGCCAGCGCCGGCTGGATATCGGCGACGGGCACATCGTCGTAGCGCAGGCGCACCGCCATATCGGCCGCCCGGACGCCGGTCGTCCGCACCGCCGGGCCGGAGCTGTCAGTGCCGGTGCCGGGCAGGTGCGCGGCGAAGTCGACATCCCAGAGCCAGGACACGTCGCGGCCGTCGGCGTAGTCGTCGTTGATGGCGATGACGACCTCGTCCGGGGCCTCGCCCTCGACCGCGCGCAGCGATTGGCGGAAGCCCGCCGGGTTCTTGACCAGGTGCAGTGCCACCGTGCGGCCGTCGATCGTGAAGGACTGGCCGCGCCCGAAGGCCGGCTCGACCGCGCGCAGGCCGGCGAAGATCAGATCCGGCGCGAGGTCGAACGTGGCCGCGATGGCCGCGGCGGCCGCCGCATTCTGGGCGTTGTGCGCCCCGCCGGCCCGAAGCGCGATGGTGTCGACCGACGCATCGGGGTCGGTGGCGGCGTCGCCGGGGGACAGTGCGATCGTCGCGCCGCCCGCGCCCCAGTCGCGCAGCTGGGCCTGGACCGGCCCAGCCGATCCTGGATCGGGTTGCGCCCCGCTGTAGAGCTCCTCGTCGGTCGGGAACAGCCCGCGCAGCGCCGGGGCCACGCCGAACCAGACGACCTCGGCGCCGAGTCGATTGGGCGTTCCCAGGTCCGTGCCGATCGCCGCGATCCGCGGGTCGTCGCGGTTGAGCGCCACGGCCACCGTCGCCGCCTGCGCCACCGTCCGCAGCAGCCGCGCCGTCGTGTCGATCTCGCCGAACCGGTCGAGCTGGTCGCGCATGACATTGAGCAGCAGCACCCGCTGCGGCGCCACGACCTCGACGAACCGCACGGCGTGCGCCTCATCGAGCTCGAAAACCGCGACATCGGCCCGGAGCCGGCCGGTCCACGAGGAGGCATCGACGGTGGCGGTGATCGCGCCGCGCACGAAGTTCGACCCGGTGTCATTGGTCAGGACCGTGAACTTCTGCGCGAGCGCCGCCGCGAGCATCTTCGTGGTGGTCGTCTTGCCGTTGGTGCCGCTGACGACCACAACGCCGTGCGGCAGCCGGGCCAGGGCGCGGGGGAGGTAGCGCGGGAACAGCTTCTCGACGATGAGGCCAGGCAGTGCATTGCCCGATCGGCCGCCCAGGCGCAACGCCATGAGCACGATCTTGCCGACCCAGACCGCCAGCACCGCCACGACAAGCAGCCTACCGACGCCGCCTGGCATCGCGCGGCACTGTGCCCGGCGGGAAATTCATTGAATCTTTCGCGCTCCGCCCGGCAAATTGCCTTGCGGACTGCCGCATCGTTCTCAGGGATACCGCGCAACGACGCGCAATCAGCGACCGGAGGAAGCTCATGACCCCCACCCAGCCCCGCCAGCCCCATCTGGAGATCACGGGCCCGGCGGCGGTACGGCACGACGAGATCCTCACCCCGGAGGCACTCGCCTTCGTCGCCGACCTCCACACCCGATTCGCCGGCCGCCGCCACGACATCCTGCTGGCCCGCCAGCAGCTGCGGACCCGTTTCGCCGACGGCATCGACCCGACGTTCCGCACCGACACCGCCCGCATCCGCCACGACCTGGGCTGGCGCGTCGCCGGCGCCGGGCCCGGCCTCGAGCGGCGCCGAGTCGAGATCACCGGCCCGTGCGACCCGAAGATGACGATCAACGCCCTCAACTCCGGCGCCGACGTCTGGCTGGCCGACCTCGAGGACTCGACGTCGCCGACCTGGGCCAACATCATCGGCGCACAGGCGTCGCTGTTCGATGCGCTGCGCGGCCAGATCGATTTCACGTCCGAGGACGGCAAGCGCTACGAGCTCGGCTCCACTCAGCCGACCGTGGTCATGCGCCCGCGCGGCTGGCACCTGCCCGAGAAGCACCTCACCTACATCGACCGGGCCGGCCACCGCAGTGCGGCCTCGGCGTCGCTAGTGGACTTCGGGCTCTACTTCTTCCATAACGCCCAGCACCTGATCGACTCGGGCAAGGGCCCGTACTTCTACCTGCCGAAGCTCGAGAACCACATCGAGGCCCGGCTGTGGAACGACGTGTTCCTGTTCGCGCAGGCGCAGCTGGGCATTCCGCGAGGCACCATCCGCGCCACCGTCCTCATCGAGACGATCACCGCCGCCTTCGAGATGGAGGAGATCCTCTACGAGCTGCGCGAGCACTGTGCGGGGCTCAACGCGGGGCGCTGGGATTACGTCTTCAGCGTCATCAAGAACTTCCGGACCCGCGGCGCGCGGTTCGTGCTGCCCGACCGCGCGGACATCTCGATGACCGTCCCGTTCATGCGCGCCTACACCGAGCTGCTGGTCTCGACCTGCCACCGGCGCGGCGCGTACGCCATCGGCGGCATGTCGGCGTTCATCCCGAACCGCCGCGATGTCGAGGTGACGGCCACCGCGCTGGCCCAGGTCGAGCAGGACAAGCTGCGCGAGGCCGGCGACGGATTCGACGGCACCTGGGTCGCGCACCCGGACCTCATCCCCACGGCGCGCGATGCGTTCGCGTCGGTGCTCGGCGACGCCCCGCACCAGCTCGACCGCCAGCGCCCCGATGTTCGCGTGACGGCCGCGGACCTGCTCGACATCGGCTCGTGCGGCGGATCGGTGACCGAGGCCGGCGTCCGCGCCAATGTCTCGGTGACGCTGCGCTACGTGGAGTCGTGGCTGCGGGGCGTCGGCGCCGCGGCCATCGACAACCTGATGGAGGACGCGGCCACCGCCGAGATCTCCCGCTCGCAGCTCTGGCAGTGGATCCACTCGGGCACCGTGGCCTCGTCGGGGCAGCGGATCACCCAGCATTACGTCGAGACCGTCCTGGCCTCGGTTCTGGCCGAGCAGCCGCGCACCGACGACGACCGGTTCGAGGACGCCGAGGACGTTCTGCGCCAGATCGCGCTGAGCGAGCAGTTCCCGACGTTCCTGACGCTGACTGCGTACACGCAGTACCTGGTGCACCGTCGGGAGCTCGCCACCGCCGCGTAGTTCCATGAACGGGGAAGGGCAAGGCCGGCCGAGTCGATTCGCCGCCTTGCCCTTCCTGCTGTCTGTGCGCGCCGTCTGTGCGCGCCCGCTGTATCAGCCGTTTATGCGAGCATCGACGGCGTGAGCGAGCCGCAGTCCGACCTCGTCCCCATCGGCCCGGGCCGTTGGGAGGGCCCTGGCGGCCGGTTGTACCTCCAGGCCTACGACGGCGACGGACGGCCGATGGTCGACGGCGCGGGGAATCCGATCGTCGAGCCATCGTCGACTGGCATGGGCTTGGAACCGGTCGGGCAGCAGGTTGCCCCGCCGCCGATTGCCCCCGAGCCCCCGGCCCGGCGCCGATCCTGGCTGCGCCGCGCACGCTGAACCTCTGCCGCCGAGGCGCGATCGACTGAGGGCGCGACCGGGCTCAAAACGCAATGACCTCGAAAATGTCGTCCAGTCCTGTCATCTCGAGCATGCGCTGGACCTGGCTGCTCGGGCGAGCCAGGCGAAGGGTGCGCGCCGCGGCGACGCAGGCGTTGCGGGCAGCGATCAGCGCGCCGATGCCGGTGGAGTCGATGAAGGTCACATCGGCGAGGTCCAGGACAACGCCAGGGACGGGCGCGGCCAACGCGCTGGTGACCTGCTGCGGTATCCGCCCCGCGTTGGCGACGTCGATCTCGCCGGCGAACCGGAGCATCGCGCTGCCGTCGGTGTCGAACTCAATCAAGACAGGCTCCGCTACGCGAGGTATGTAGTAAGTGGGCCTGTGCGCTCAAGCCTCCATCCAGCGGCGTGACGGTACCTGCCGGTCTTCGCCCCGGCAATATGGCGCGGGCCGACTGAAGCCCCTGGTGAGTGGATAGGGACCCGTCGTCGCGAATCGCGCAATTCCACCCGAGGGAGACGGACGGCAATGACACTGGTGGCCCTCTTCCGCGGCCCATGCGATTCGGGGGTTCCGCACGCTGTGCGCCAAGCCCTGCGGGACGTGCAGGCCACCGGCGCCCTTTCCGGTGCAGTCCTCGATGACGTTCTGCTAGCCGCCACCGAGTTGGTCACCAACGCCGTCAACGCCGGGGCCCGCACCGTGGAGGTGCTGCTGGACACCCCGCCTCCGCACGTGATCCTCGATGTCACCGATGACGCGCCCGGCCAGCCGACACCGGGCCATCCCACGGCCTCGGATACATCGGGTCGTGGGCTGCGGATCGTCGAGGCCCTAGCCGACCAATGGGGCTTTCGGTCGACGCCCGATGGCAAGACCGTCTGGGCCCGCTTCACCGATTGAGCTGGGTGAGGCCTTGCCGTTCCTCTGCCGGGCGCCATTCAATGCGGTCACCGATACGCCCCCACAGGACGGACACTCCGATGACGACCACTGCTGCCGCTGACGTCAGCGCGGACACCCTTTACGAGGTGTCCGACCACATCGCGACGATCACCCTGAACCGCCCCGACAAGATGAACACGCTGGGCGGGGCCATGCTCGAACTGCTCAGCGGCTACATCCTGGCCGCCGATCGCGACCCGGATGTGCGGGTCATCATCCTGACCGCCAACGGCCGGGCCTTCTGCGCGGGCCTGGATCTGGCCGGCGCCGTGGGTCGGACCGGCTCGAACGGGGCACCGAGCGCGGTCCCCGTCACCATCGACGCCAAGACCGTTCCGCCGACCGTGCTCTACAACTGCGACAAGCCGATCATCTGCGCCATGAACGGCGCCGCGGCCGGCTACGGCATGGACATGGCCCTGGCCTGCGACATCCGGATCCTGGGCAAGAGCGCCAAATTCGCCCCGACGCCGGTCCGCCGCGGCATCGTCCCCGAGAGCGGCGGCACGTGGATCCTGCCCCGGCTGATCGGCTGGGAGAAGGCGGCCGAGGTGTTCTTCGCCGCGCGCAACCTCTCGGCCGACGAGAGCAAGGAGCTGGGCCTGTGCTCGCACGTCGTCGCCGATGACGAGCTCCAGAAGGCCGCCCGCGATCTGGCTACGGAGATCGCCGCCAACGCGCCCCTGGCCGTGCAGTCGGCCAAGCGCCTGATGCGGATGGGCCTGAGCCAGCAGTTCAACGACCACTGCCACCACGTCTTCATGAATTTCCTGCAGCTGATGAAGACCGACGACACCCGCGAGGGCATGACCGCCTTCAACGAGAAGCGCAGCCCGAACTTCCAGGGCCGCTAGTCCGCCGAACGACGCGCCAGCAGAATGAGCCACCATGGCGCGTCGGCGGGCCGTGAGCGAGCCGCTGGTGCTCGGGACGCAGGTGGCCGCGGCGAACGCGGCTGATGTGCGGCACCAGGGCACAGCGCGCGGGCCGTCGCCGCTTGCCGGCCTGACTATCGCGCCGATGCCGGGGAGTACGACCTGTACCGGTTCGTCGACTCGGCCACCGACGACCGCATCGCCGCGGCCGTCGCCGCCATGGTCGTCGTCCCCGCCGTCGGGAGGGTGGGGCGCTGCCGCTGCCGCTCGGTCGAGCAAGGAGTTGCTCCGGTCGAGACGACGGCCAGCATCCAGTGGCTCAGGGACCCGCTGATGCGCGCTGGCGCGGGCACTCGAGCAGCCTCTGTAACGCAGGCCCCGGCTATCGGCGCTGACGCAACACAAGCGCGTCGTGCCCAGACGGGCTGTGGAGACGAGGGGAATCGAACCCCTAACCCCCGCCTTGCAAAGGCGGTGCTCTGCCAATTGAGCTACGTCCCCGAGCGATCAATGCGACCCAGGCGAAGCGGCCAGAGCCAGATGATCAGTCGGTAGGGCTAAGTCGGTTGCCCTCAGTCTGTGGCATTGCGCCAGACGTCGGAAGGGCCCTGGCCTTTGCGGCGGCGCAGAACCGCCGCCACCGCGCCGGCGGCCCCCACAAGCACCAACAGCTTCTTCATGGCAACTCCTGCCTCGCAGCGGCCGTGCCGTGTCGGCGCCGATCCATAGGCGGATCGGCGCCGGCCATGCCCGTGGGCCTAGGTGGACTTGAACCACCGGCCTCGTCCTTATCAGGGACGCGCTCTAACCAACTGAGCTATAGGCCCGGGTTTGCCCCGCTTGCGGCGGGGCGCTGGTCGCACTGCGCGAATCGACTGGGCCAAAGCCCCGCCGCGCCGCGCGATGTGCCAGCTTAGTCGGGCGGATTGCCAGACACCAATCGGGTGGCCGAACCCCGACGGCGCCTGAGCTACTCCCGCTCGGAGAGGGTGAGCTCCACGCCCCCGACGAGGTCGGCGCAGAGGTTGTAGATGAGGGTCCCTACCGTCGAGATCGCGATGAACAGCACCATGTAGACCGCGCCGATCACGACACCGCCGCCGAACACCATGCTGGGGGTGACGGTCTCGGCCGTGCTGCTCGGGTCGATACGGACGATGGCCTCATTGACCTTCGAGATCGCCCCGACTCCGTCGAGGATCCCGTAGAGCACTCCGACCATGACCATCCACACGCAGAACATCGCGATGGACAGCACCACCGAGAACCGCAGGGCGGACCACACGCTGATGCCGCGCAACTGCAGGCGCGCACGCCGGGGCCCGCGGCTCGACTTCTTGGGCCGCGGCGGGCGTCCGCCGCCCCCGCCGGGACCGCGCGGGGGAGCAACCGGCGGGCGCACTGGCGGCACGGCGGCCGTCGGCGCCGCGACTGCCGGAATCGACGTCGTGGCCTCGCTCGGTGCACTCGCGGAGGTGGCGTCATCAACCACGCTGCTGGAGGACCAGTGGCCATCGTGCGCGGGGGGAGCGGACGCCGCGGGGGTCACTGGCGTTCCCGCCGACTGGGGCTCATCGACGCGGGTACCCGCGCCATGGAGGGTCTGCCCGCCGAAGTCACTCGACGCGTTCGACCTGGACCCATCCGATGCGGTCATCGCTCACTCCGAAGGGA
This sequence comes from Pseudonocardiales bacterium, assembly GCA_025966155.1. Taxonomy (GTDB): domain Bacteria; phylum Actinomycetota; class Actinomycetes; order Mycobacteriales; family Jatrophihabitantaceae; genus RYN-150. The sequence goes on along the minus strand of JAOPVO010000062.1, from coordinate 1,830 downwards.
GGGCAAGCTCGGCGGCATTGGCTACTCCTGCTCACTGGACGGACTGCCGGGACCGTCGACGGCAGGCTCGTCGGAACCTGGCTCGTCGGCGTTGCGCGCGATGGCCAACAGGGTCACCCCGTCGGGAAGGTTCATCAGGCGCACCCCCATGGTCTGGCGCTGCGCCTTGCGAACCTCTCTGGCACTGGTGCGGATCACACCGCCGTTGGACGTGATCGCGTAGAGCTCGTCCTCGGGACGGACGGCGATCGCACCGACCAAACCGCCACGAGTCGAGACGATACGCGCGGTGAGCACGCCCTTGCCGCCTCGCCCTTGTACTGGGTACTCGTCCATAGGAGTCCGCTTAGCAAATCCGCCCTCGGTCGCAACCATGATCTCGGTGTCCGATTCGCCCTCGCGAATGACCTCCATGGCCAGCAGGACGTCGTCGTTGCCGAACCTCATGCCGATGACCCCCGACGTCGCCCGGCCCATCGGGCGCAGCGTCTCGTCATCGGCGGCAAAGCGAATGGACTGCGCCCGCCGGCTGACCAGCAGCAGGTGGTCGTCGCCGGAGATGAGCGCGGCGGCGATCAGCTCGTCCTCGTCGCGCAGGTTGATGGCGATGACGCCGCCGGCGCGGTTGGAGTCGAAGTCGCCGAGGCGGCTCTTCTTGACCAGGCCGCTGGACGTCGCCAGCACCAGGTAGGGAGATGCTGTGTAGTCCCGGATGGTCAGGACCTGGGCGATGGTCTCGTCGGGTTGGAAGGCCAGAAGGTTGGCCACGTGCTGGCCCCGGGCGTTGCGGTTGGCCTCGGGCAGCTCGTACGCCTTGGCCCGGTAGACCCGGCCCTTGTTGGTGAAGAACAGGATCCAATCGTGGGTCGAGCAGACGAAGAAGTGCGCCACGATGTCATCGGCCTTGAGCGTCGCGCCCTGCACGCCCTTGCCGCCGCGCCGCTGCGCGCGGTACAGGTCGGTCTTGGTCCGCTTGGCGTAGCCCGTCCGGGTGATGGTGACAACAACGTCCTCCTGGACGATGAGGTCCTCCATCGAGACATCGCCGTCGTAGGGCACCAGGCGGGTGCGCCGGTCGTCGCCGTGCTTCTCGACGATCTCCGAGAGCTCCGTGCCGATGATCTGCCGCTGCCGCGCCGGGGTGTCCAGGATGTTCTGCAGGTCCGCGATGCGGGCCTCGATCTCCGCCGCCTCGTCGATGATCCGCTGCCGCTCCAGCGCAGCGAGTCGGCGCAGCTGGAGGTCCAGGATCGCGACGGCCTGGATCTCGTCGATCACCAGGAGGTCCATCAGCCCGGTGCGGGCGGCCTCAGCCGATTCCGAGCTCCGGATGAGGGCGATGACGGCGTCGAGCTGGTCCAGCGCCTTGAGCAGCGCGCGCAGGATGTGGGCCCGCTCCTCGGCCTTGCGCAGCCGGTAGCGCGTGCGCCGGACGATGACCTCGATCTGGTGCTCGACGTAGAAGCTGACGATCTGGTCGAGGCGAAGCGTGCGCGGGACGCCGTCGACGATGGCCAGCATCGTGACCCCGAAGGTGGTCTGCAGCTGCGTGTGCTTGTAGAGGTTGTTCAGAACGACCTTGGCCACGGCGTCGCGCTTGAGCGTGACGACGATGCGCATGCCGATACGGTCCGAGGACTCGTCGTTGATATCGGCGATGCCGGCCACGCGGCCATCGCGGGCGAGCTCGGCGATGTTCTCGACCAGGTTGTCGGGGTTGACCTGGTACGGCAGCTCGGTGGCCACGAGGATGGTCCGCCCGCGGGCGTCCTCCTCGACGGTGACAACCCCGCGCATGCGGATCGACCCGCGGCCGGTGCGGTACGCGCT
>JAOPVO010000123.1 GCA_025966155.1 Pseudonocardiales bacterium | reverse complement strand
GCGACCTCGATGTCCTGGATCAGGTCGCCGAGGAGACCGGCGGGTACTCCGACATCGTCAAGGTGCAGGCCACCGGGCCCTGGACGCTGGCCGGCGGCCTCGAGCTCCGCAGTGGGCATACCGTGCTATCGGATCGCGGCGCGCGGCGCGATCTGGCCCAGTCGCTGGCCCTTGGGCTCCAGGAGCATGTGCAGCAAGTGCGCCGCCGGCTGCCCGGGTCGCGCATTGTGCTCCAGCTGGACGAGCCGAGCCTGCCGACGATCCTGGCCGGCCACGTGCCCACACCATCAGGTGTCGGGACGGTGTCGGCCATCGAGGAGTCGATCGCGGAGTCCGTCCTCCAAGACGTGCTGGAGATCTCCGGGGCCGATGGCACCGCGATCCACTGCTGCTCCTCGGATATCCCGCTGGCGCTGCTGGGCCGCAGCGGCGTCGACGCGATCAGCCTGGACGCCTCGCAGCTGAAGACCCGCCACGTCGATCAGATCGGCGAGCTGGTCGAGGCCGGGGTCTCGCTGTGGCTGGGCGTCGTGGACTACCGCGCGACCGAGCATCTCAAGGCGGACGAGCCCATCAAGGCGATCCTGCGGCTGTGGAACCAGCTCGGCTTCCCGCTGGGGATGCTGGCCGACGTCGTCGTGCCGTGCACGGCCTGCGGGCTGTCCGGCGCCTCGCCCGCGGCGGCGAAGAACGCGCTGACGGTGCTCTCGGCGGTCGGCCAGGAGCTGCTGGATCCGCAGTCGCCCAACAACCGCGACGACTGACCTCGATCCCCAAGAATGGCAAGTTAGACCGGCTGGACCGGGGCGGTCCAACTTGCCATTCTTGGGGCCGTAGGGCCGCTCAGCCGGTGTAGTGCGCGTCCGCCGTCGTCAGGGCCTCGTCCAGGATCGCGATGCCCTCGAGCGCCTCGTCGGCGGTGATCACGCACGGCGGGACGATATGCGTCCGATTGAACTGCGTCATCGGCCAGAGCCCGCGGGCCTTGCAGGCGGCCGCGAACTCGTTCATCGGGGCTGCGGCCGCCCCGCTGGCGTTGAACGGGACCAGGGGCTCGCGGGTCTTCCGGTCCTTGACCAGCTCGAGCGCCCAGAACATCCCGACGCCGCGGACCTCGCCGATCGACGGGTGCTTCTCGGCCAGCGCCCGGAGCGCCGGCCCCACCGTGCCGTCGCCGACCTCGCGGACATTCTCGAGGATCTTCTCCTCGCGGAAGATCCCGATCGAGGCGACCGCGGACCCGCAGGCCAGCGGGTGCCCGGAGTAGGTCAGGCCGCCGGGGAACGGGCGGTCGTCGAAGGTGGCGCCGATCGCGGCGGAGATGATCACGCCGCCGAGGGGGACGTAGCCGGAGTTGACGCCCTTGGCGAAGGTGATGAGGTCGGGAGTGACGCCCCAGCGGTCGATGGCGAACCACTCGCCGCAGCGGCCGAACCCGGCCATGACCTCGTCGGCGATCATGACGATGCCGAACTCGTCGCAGATCGCCCGGATGCCCTCGAGGTAGCCGTCCGGCGGGACCAGGATGCCGTTGGTGCCGACCACGGTCTCGAGCAGGATCGCCGCGACGGTCTGCGGCCCCTCGACCATCAGGATGTCGCGGATGTGCTGGAGCGCGCGCTCGCACTCCTGCTCCTCGGTCTCGGCGAAGAACGCCGAGCGGTAGAGGAACGGGCCCCAGTAGCGCACGACGCCGGGCATGCCGGGCTCGCTGCCCCAGCGCCGCGGGTCGCCGGTGAGCGAGATCGCGCCAGCCGTCGCGCCGTGGTAGCTGCGATAGGCCGCCATGATCTTGTGCCGGCCGGTGTGGATACGGGCCATCCGGGTCGCGTTCTCGACGGCCTCGGCCCCGCCGTTGGTGAAGAACACCTGGTTGAGGTCCCCGGGGGCGACCTCGGCGATCAGGCGCGCGGCCTCGGATCGGGCGTCGTTGGCGAACGTCGGGGCGATCGTCGTGAGCTTCCCCGCCTGCTCCTGGATGGCCGCGATCAGCTTCGGGTGCTGGTAGCCGATGTTGGCGTTGACCAGCTGGGAGGAGAAGTCGAGGTACTCCTTGCCGGAGTAGTCGCTGAAGCGCACGCCCAGCGCCGAGGCGATCGGCATCGGGTCGATCTGCGCCTGCGCGGACCAGGAGTGGAAAACGTGGGCGCGGTCGTCGCGCCGGACGCGGCCCTCCGCGGTCTCGGTTGCGCCCATCTCGTACTCCGTGGTCACGTCGGCCTCCGTCGGCTCGGTCTTGGGTGCGCTGATCCGGTGCGTGCGCTCAAGATGCTATTGGCCGCGGCGCCTCAGTTGTTGCGCGGGAAGCCGAGGTCGACCGACGACGTTGACGGGTCGGGCCACCGCGAGGTGACGACCTTGCCGCGGGTGTAGAAGTTGACGCCCTCCGGCCCGTACATGTGCGCGTCGCCGAACAGCGAGGCCTTCCAGCCCCCGAAGGAGTAGTAGGCCACCGGCACCGGGATCGGCACATTGATACCGACCATGCCCGCCTCGACGTCGTACTGGAAGCGCCGCGCGGCCCCGCCGTCCCGGGTGAACAGCGCCGTGCCGTTGCCGTAGGCGTTGCCGTTGATCAGGGCCAGCCCCTCGGCGTAGGTATCGGCCCGCACGACGCACAGGACGGGCCCGAAGATCTCGTCGGTGTAGACGCTCATCGAGGGCGTGACGTGGTCCAGCAGCGTCACCCCGAGGAAGAAGCCGTCGCCCGGGACGTCCGCGGCCCGCCCGTCGACGACCACGGCCGCGCCGTCGTCTGCGCCGCTGGCGATGTAGGCGGCGACCCGATCGCGGTGCTCGCGGGTGATCAGCGGCCCCATCTCCGAGTCCGGGTCGGTGCCGGCCCCGATGCGCAGCTTGGGCATCCGCGCGGCGATGGCGTCGACCAGCGCATCGCCCACGCCCCCGACGGCGACGACAACGGAGATGGCCATGCACCGCTCGCCGGCGGATCCATAGGCGGCGCTGACCGCGGCGTCGGCGGCGGCGTCGATATCGGCGTCGGGCAGCACGAGCATGTGGTTCTTCGCCCCGCCGAGGGCCTGAACGCGCTTGCCGGTCGCGGTGCCCGCGCGGTAGATCTCGCTGGCGATGGCCGTGGATCCCACGAAGCTGACGGCGGCCACATCCGGGCTGGCCAGCAGCGCATCGACGGCCTGCTTGTCGCCCTGGAGCACGGTGAACACGCCGTCGGGCAGGCCCGCGTCCTTCCAGAGCTGAGCGAGGAACAGCGCCGTCGACGGGTCCTTCTCGCTCGGCTTGAGGATGAACGCATTGCCACAGGCGATCGCCGTCGTGCACATCCAGAGCGGGACCATGGCGGGGAAGTTGAACGGGGTGATGCCCGCGACGACGCCCAGCGGCTGGCGGATCGAGTACACGTCGATGCCGGCCGAGACCTGCTCGCTGTAGCCGCCCTTGAGCATCTGCGGGACCCCGCAGGCGAACTCGACATTCTCCAGTCCGCGGGCGATCTCCCCGGCGGCATCGCTCAGCACCTTTCCGTGCTCGGCGGTGATGACCGCGGCGAGCTCGCCGCTGCGCTGATGGAGCAGCTCGCGGAAGGCGAACAGGACGCCAGTGCGCCGGGCCAGGGACGAGCCGCGCCACTCGGTCGCGGCGGCGCGGGCCGAGGCGATCGCGGCGGCGGCCTCATCCGGCGAGGCGAGGTCGACCGCGCCGGTCTGCTGGCCCGTCGCCGGGTCGTAGACGGCTCCGGTGCGGCCCGACGTGCCCTCGACGAGGCGGCCATCGATCCAGTGCGGGATGCGTGACGTCATACGCAGCACGGTAACCCCGGCCCGCTCGGTGCGCAGCGGATCGGCACTCACCCATCGTTGTCGCGTATGTTGCTAGAGAAAGTCGACTATCAACCGAAGCAAGGGATCTCTATGTCGTCGTCGCTCGTGCAGTCCTCGCCGTTGCGGACTCTGGATCTGGAGGCGCTGCCGGCACTCACGGCCCGCCTGGCCGGAACTGCCGCCTTCTACGACCAGACCGGCGACTTCCCGGCCGCGGGCATCAAGGCCATCCACGATGCCGGCGTGCTCACCGCGACGGTCGGGCAGCAGTTCGGCGGCGCGGGCATCACGGTGTCCGAGCTCGTGCGGGTGCTCGCCGCCCTGGGCAAGGGCGACCCGTCGGTGGCGCTGATCGCGTCGATGACGCTGTTCCCCCACCTCTCGCAGAGCTGGCGCCCGACCTGGCCCGAGCACCTCTACGCCAAGGTCCTGGCCGAGTCCGCGCTCAAGCCGACGCTGATCAACACCGCGCGGGTCGAGCCCGAGCTGGGCTCCCCGGCGCGCGGTGGCCTGCCCTCGACCCTGGCCCGCCGGACCGCCACGGGCTGGTCCATCAGCGGCCGCAAGATGTTCGTCACCGGATCCAGCGGGCTGGCCTACCACCTGGTCTGGGCGATCACCGACGAGCCGACCCCGCGGGTCGGCACCTTCGTGGTGCCCGGGTCCAGCGAGGGCATCGACGTCGTGCGGACGTGGGACCAGCTCGGCCTGCGAGCCAGCGCCAGCCACGACGTCATCTACACCGATGTCGAGATCCCCGAGGAGAACGTCCTGGGCATCATCGACGCCGGGGGCAAGGCCCAGCAGGACAACCTGGCCGCGGCGATCATCCACATCCCGCTGGCCGCGCTGTATGTCGGCGTCGGGCGCGCCGCCCAGGACTACTTCCACGCCTTCGCCCACGAGCGGGTGCCGGCCAACCTGGGCCGCCCGGTCGCCACGACCGAGCGCTTCAAGACCGCCGCGGGGGAGATCGAGACCCTCCTGGCGACGGCCGAGCTGCTGCTGGACAGCGTCGCCGACCGGTTCGACCGCGGCGACCCGGTGGCCCCCACCACCGGCCTGGCCGCCAAGGTCATCGCGGTGCGCAACACGACGCAGGCCACCCAGATCGCGCTGCGGCTGCTCGGCAACCCGGGCCTCAGCCGCAGCGCGCCGCTGGAGCGGCACTTCCGCGATGTGCAGTCCTCGGGCGTGCACGCCCCGCAGGAGGACACGTCGCTGATCAACATCGGCACGGCCAAGCTCGCAGCGGCCGCGCCGGTTGCCCCCGACGCCGCAAGCTAGGCGGTCTGTCGGCGCCGTCGGCTAGCGTCGTTTCCGTGACCGCACCACCGGAGGACGCCGACCCCCACGCCAGGGAGCGGCACGCCGAGCTCAGCGAGCAGATCGACCAGGCGGCCTACCGGTACTACGTGCTGGATCAGCCGACGTGGACTGATGCCGACTACGACGTCGCGATGCGCGAGCTGGAGGCGCTGGAGGACGCGCACCCCGACCTGCGGACACCGTCCTCGCCCACGCAGCGGGTCGGCGGCCAGTACTCGACGCTGTTCACCCCGGTCGAGCACCTCCAGCGGATGCTCAGCCTGGACAACGCCTTCAGCGACGAGGAGCTCGACGCCTGGGAGGCCCGGGTGCAGCGCGACGCCGGCAGCGCACCGACGTTCCTCTGCGAGCTGAAGGTCGATGGCCTGGCGATCAACCTGGTCTATCGCGACGGGCGGCTGATCCGCGCCGCGACGCGGGGCGACGGGCGCACCGGCGAGGACGTCACGCCCAATGTGCGCACGATCGCCCAGATCCCGGACACCCTGACCGGCGACGACATCCCCTCGGTCCTCGAGGTCCGGGGCGAGATCTACTTCCCGGTGGTGGAGTTCGAGGCGCTGAACGCCCAGCTCGTCGAGGCGCAGAAGCCGCCGTTCGCCAATCCGCGCAACGCCGCCGCGGGCTCGCTGCGTCAGAAGGACCCGCGGGTGACCGCCACCCGGCCGCTGCAGATGGTGGTGCACGGGGTCGGCCTGGTCGAGGGCGGACCCACCGTCATCCGGCAATCGGACTGGTACGCCACACTCGCCGGCTGGGGATTGCCGACCGCCGCGACGGCGACCGTGTGCACGGATATGGCCGGCGTGCGTGCGTTCATCGCCAACTATGGGATCAGTCGGCATTCGGTCGTGCATGAGATCGACGGCGTTGTGGTCAAAGTCGATGAGCTGGCTATCCAGCGTCGGCTCGGGTCGACCAGCCGGGCCCCGCGCTGGGCCATCGCGTTCAAGTACCCGCCGGAGGAAGTGAATACCAAGCTGCTGGACATCCGGGTCAACGTCGGCCGGACGGGCCGGGCCACCCCGTACGGCGTGATGGCGCCCGTGCGGGTGTCGGGCTCCACGGTCGAGATGGCCACGCTGCACAACGCCAGCGAGGTCAAGCGCAAGGACGTACGGGTTGGCGACACCGTGGTACTGCGCAAGGCCGGGGATGTCATCCCCGAGATCGTGGGCCCGGTCGTCGCCCTGCGCGATGGCAGCGAGGTGGAGTGGGTCATGCCGACCCAATGCCCGGCCTGCGGCACGACGCTGGCCCCGCAGAAGGAAGGCGACATCGACCTGCGCTGCCCGAACACCCGATCGTGCCCGGCCCAGCTGCGCGAGCGGCTGTTCCACCTGGCCGGGCGGGGCGGGTTCGACATCGAGGCGCTGGGCTATGAGACGGCGTCGGCGCTGCTCGAGGCGGGATTGATAGCCGACGAAGGGGATGTGTTCGGCCTGACCGCCGAGCAGTTGGCCGAGGTGCCGTACTTCCGGCGAAAGGACGGCGCGCTGAGCGCCAACGCCCGGAAGCTGCTGGACAACCTGCAGATGGCGAAGGAGCGGCCACTCTGGCGCGCGTTGGTGGCGCTGTCGATCCGCCACGTCGGGCCCACCGCCGCGCAGGCGCTGGCCCATGAGTTCCGCTCGATGGACGCGATCCGGGAGGCCTCGGCCGAGGATCTGGCCAAGGCCGACGGAGTCGGGGGGGTCATCGCCGATTCCCTCCAGGAGTGGTTCGCGGTCGACTGGCACCGCGACATCGTCCGCAAGTGGCAGGAGGCCGGCCTGCCGCTCGCCGACGAGGAGACCGAATCCGGGCCGCGCCCGCTCGAGGGCGTAACCGTGGTCGTCACTGGGTCGCTGGAGCGGTTCAGTCGGGACTCCGCCGTCGAGGCCATCACCAGCCGCGGCGGGAAGGTGTCGGGCTCGGTGTCGAAGAAGACGTCCTTCGTCGTGGTCGGCGAATCTCCCGGCACCAAGCACGAGAAGGCCGTCACGCTCAAGGTGCCGGTACTGGACGAGGCCGGCTTTGAGGCCCTGCTGAACGAGGGGCCTGAGGCCGCATCGGCGCTGGCAACGATCGGGAGTGGGGCAGCGGAGGAGACGGTCGGGGATACGGCGGCGGTGAGCGACACGGCTGCAGTGGGGGAAACGGCGGCGGAGTAGCGGGGCAGCCGCTGGATCCGCGGGGCCAGCCCGTTGCTGCGGCCGCAGTTTTGGGACGTTGCGGCGGACTATAGACCGTATCGTCCCAGAACCGTCGAGAACCAGCGGGCGGATTCCCGGTGGCTGCGCAGCCGGACGATCGACAGGTTAGGGCGGCGCTCCGCCAGCGCGGCGATCCGGTCGGCATTCAGGTGATGCGTCGTCCAGGCCCAGCGCACTATGTACTCCGGATCGCTG
>JAOPVO010000252.1 GCA_025966155.1 Pseudonocardiales bacterium | reverse complement strand
GCTCGCCGATCATCCTGGCGGCCAATCAGCAGCGCATGACGGAGCTCGGCGGGGAGATCGCCGATGGCGTCATCTTCAACGGCAATGTCCCCCTCGGCTTCCTCGAGACGACCGGCAAGGAATGGCTCCGCACCGGGTTCGAGCGGGCCGGGCGACCCGGCGCCGGATTCTCCATGGGCGTCGGGCGCATGAGCGGGATCAGCGAGGACCGCGAGTACGGGTACGAGCTCGCGCGACGGAGCATGGCCGGCTATCTAGAGGTTCCGTACTTCCGGAAGATCATGGGAGCACAGGGCTTCGAGGCCGAGCTCGAGATCGGCTACGCCGCAGTCCTGGCCAACGACAAGAAGGCGCAGGTTGCCTCGATAACGGACGAGATGGTCGACGCCATCTGCATCGCCGGCACCCCCGACGAGGCGCTGGCCAAGCTGCGCAAGTACGAGGGCGTCGTGGATTCGATCTCCCTCGGCGGCGGCGCGGCGATGACGGTGCCGCCGGAGCAGCGCATTGCCCACGCCCACGTAGTGATCGACATCCTCAAGGAGCTCAAGGGCCGATAGCGGCTGGACGTGACAGGAGCCCGGCACCGTGACGGCGCCGGGCTCCAACTAGCTGGTCGGGGTGGCGGGATTCGAACCCACGGCCTCTTCGTCCCGAACGAAGCGCGCTACCAAGCTGCGCCACACCCCGGTCCAACCATCACTGCTGCGTTGCTCGCTTGGCCTGGGCCGCGCGGGCAACCGGACAATCATAGCTGAGCCGGGACGGCCTCAGGCCACCGAGTTCCGGGGCACGAGGGTGAGCAGCGAGACCTCGGGCCGGCAGGCGATCCGAATGGGCGCGAACGGGCCGGTGCCCACCCCGGCGCTGACGTTCAGGGCCATGCCCTTCCAGTCCGACAGCCCGCGCGCCCGCCACACATCCAGGCCGCAATTGGTGACGATCGCCGGGCCCAAGGGGACGCGGACCTGCCCGCCGTGGGTGTGGCCGGCGAGGGCGAGGTCATACCCGTCGGCGGCGAAGCGGTCGAGCACGTAGGGCTCCGGGGAGTGCGTGACCGCGATCCGCACCGCGGCCGACGTATCGGCCGCCCCGGCGATCCGCTCGTAGCGGGCCCGCCGCAGATGCGCGTCGTCGGTGCCGGCCACCGCGACGCGCACACCGCCGACATCGAGCAGAGCGCGGGCGTGGGTGAGGTCGATCCACCCCTTCGAAGCCATCGCCCCCGAGAGCTCCGCCCACGGCATCCGGGGCTGGGTGGCCGGCTGCGGGCGGTTGGGCAGGAAGTAGCTCAGCGGAGTCTTGAATTGCGGCACGTAGTAGTCGTTATTGCCGGGGACGAAGCCGCCGGGGAGCTCCAGCAGCGGGCCCAGCGCGCTCATCAGGGCCGGGATGCCCCGGGGGCTGGACAGCGTATCGCCGGTATTCAGCACGATGTCGGGGCGCAGGTCGGCCAGCGACCGAACGAAGGCCTGCTTGCGCCGCTGGCCGGGCAGCAGATGCAGATCAGAGATGTGCAGCAGCCGCAGCGCCGGCGTGCTCGCGTCCAAGACCGGCAGCGTGGCGCGCCGGACAGTGAACGCATTGCGCTCGACGACGGAGCCGTAGAACAGCGCCGCGGCCCCCATCGCCCCGCCGGAGAGCAACACGCGGGCCGCCGTACCGGCAGCGCGGCGGGCACGGGGCGTCGTCGGGTCTTGGTTCTCGGACATGGCCTCCCACCTTACGGCGCGCCGGAATCCGCTGGGCGGCGCAGCTACGGTGGACGCCATGCCCACCCTCAAGGCCCGACTGCACGACGACCTGACCACCGCGATGAAGGCCCGGGACGAGCTGACCCTCGCCACTCTCCGGATGGCGCTGACGGCCGTCACGAACGAGGAGGTGTCCGGCAAGAGCGCCCGCGAGCTCTCCGACGACGAGGTGCTGGTTGTCCTGACCCGCGAGGCCAAGAAGCGGCGCGAGGCCGCCGAGGCCTACGACCAGGCCAGCCGGGCCGAGCTGGCCAAGCGCGAGCGGGACGAGGGCGAGGTGCTGGCCCGCTACCTGCCCTCGCAGCTCTCCGACGACGAGCTCCAGACGCTGGTGGCTGACGCCATCGCGCAGGCTGGGGCCACCTCGCCGCAGCAGATGGGCGCGGTCATGAAGCTGGTCGTACCGGCCGTCGCCGGGCGAGCCGACGGCGGCCGGGTCAGTGCCGCCGTCCGCGCCCACCTGGCGTCATAGCGTGATAAGCAGCGGGTCCTAGCGGGTCGGCGGGACCACCACTCCGCCGGTCCCGGTGGTGCCCGGAGTCGGGGTCGCTGCCGGAATCGGAACCCCGGGAACAGCGGGTGTCGTGGGTGTGGCGTTCGGAACTGGGTTGGCGCCACTGCTGAGGCAGATCATGACCGTCGAGCCCGGCAGCGCCCGCTTGGGCGACGATGTCGCCACGGACCCCTTGGGGTAGGCCGTGTTGCCGCAGTCCGTCTTGTTCTGGAAGCTGGCGAACCCGGCCTGCTGAAGGATCGAGATGGCCTCGGCAGGGGACTTGCCCAGGACCAGCGGGACATTGACCTGGCCGGGCACAGAATCGGGGGTCGGCCACGTCCAGGCCGGTTGTCCCATCAGATAGCCGGACAATGCGCGGGACCACACGCCGGCCGACACCGCGCCGTAGGCATTGCTCGCGTTCCCGCTGAAGCCCGGTGCGTCCAGGATCGGTGTTGTCGGGGTCAATGGGTTCACCAGGGCCGTTGCCGACACCAGATGCGGGGTGACGCCGACGAACCAGAGCGCGGCGTTGAACTTGTCGCTCACGTCGTTGTTCGTGCCGGTCTTACCGGCGATTGGGCTACCGCCGTCGCGGTAGTAGCCGCCGAATGCGCCGGTGGCGGTGCCACCCTCGCCCGCCTTCGTGTCGCCGACCAGGATGTTCAGCGCGGTGCGCGCCACGACCGGCGAGAATGCGGGTGTGCAGGCGGGCTTCGCGAAGGCCACCGGATTGCCGGCCGCGTCGGTCACAGAAGCGACCGGGATCGGCGGGCAGTAGGTGCCATCGTTGGCGATCGCGCCATAGGCAGAAGTCAGCTCCATCGCGCTGGTGACCTCCATGCCCAGGGTGTAGCCGTATTCCTGACCCGCGATGATGTTGTTGCCGCGGCTCTGGCCGTTGCCGTCGAGCCGCCTCAGCGACTTGACGCCGAGGTCCAGCGCGGTGTTGACGATCGGCGACAGATCGCAGCCGAACACCTGGTCCTCGACGGCCACGAAGTACGTGTTCGACGACTGGATCGCTGCCGCGCGCAAGGTCAGGGTCGGTGAATAGCGTTCCGTCGCGTTGGAGATCGGGGTGATCGCCGTGTTCTGCGTGCACTTCTTCGGCGTGTACGGCGACGGGGCAGTGAGGCTGAGGGTCTGCTCCGCGCCGGCCTTGAGCGCGGCAAGCATAGTGAAATATTTATACGTCGAGCCGGTTCCGGCGTAGGCCGACGTGAACAGCGAATCGGTGGTGTACCCCGGGTTCCCCGGCACATCGCCATACAGCCGACTGGTTGCCATCGCGGTGATAGCCCCGTTCGTCGGGTCAATGACCGGCATGACCGCCGCCGAAGCGCTCGCGGGGTCCATATCGTTGGTCAGTGAGGCCTGGATCGTGTTCTGCAGTCCTGGGTTGATCGTCGTGATGATCTTCCAGCCGCTGGTGTCGACGGTGTTGGCGGCGAGCCCGCCGCCGCCCTGGTCCGCTGGCGTGGTCAGCCACTTGTATGCGTAGTCGCAGAAAAAGCCGACGTTGACGATCGTGGAGTCGGCGTAGGCGCAGCCGCGCTTCACCGGCTGCCGTGCCACCAGGCCCTGCTCGATCGGGACGGCTTTGGCGGCATCGCCGTCGGCCGCAGCGAGGTCGCCCTCTTTCACCATGTTCGAGATGACGAGGTCGCGCCGGGCCTTGGCCGCTTCCGGGTGCTCGTACGGGTTGTAGGCGCTGGGGCTCTGCACTGTCCCGACGATCATTGCGGCCTGCTGAACATTCAGCTGGGCGGCCGGGATGCCGAAGTAGGTGTTGGCTGCGGCCTCGATGCCGTAGGAGTTCTCGCCGAAGAACGCGATGTTGAAGTACTTCTGGAGGATCTGGTCCTTGGTGTTCTTCTTCTCCAGATCCAGTGCGCACTGCGCCTCGTAGATCTTTCGATCGACGGTCTGCTCCGTGGCGGCGAGTCGCTCGGCCTCGTCCTTGGCCTGGTACAGCCGGACCTGCTTGACGTACTGCTGCGTCAGCGTCGAGGCGCCCTGGGTGGTCTCGTCGGAATTACTGGCCGCCGCCCGGATCAGGCCGCGAAGGTCCACGCCGTGGTGGTCGTAGAACCGACGGTCCTCGGTGTCCACCAGCGCCTGTCGCGCGATCACCGGGATCTGGTCTAATCCGATGACCGTCCGGTTGTCGTCGAAGACCTCGGTGATCTTGGTGGCGCCGTCCGCGGCGTAGATCGCGGTCTTCTGCTCCACCGGGGCCTCGACGAGGTCGCACTTGGTGTCCAGGAACTTGTCCGCGCCAGCGCGGGCCGCCAGCCCGAGGCCGCCGATGTAGGGGATCAGGAACCCCGCTGCGATGACGCCGCACAGCGCGATAGCGCCGCTCAGCTTGACCAGGGTGATGAGCGGGTTCGGTCGACCGGAGCGTGCCACGGGTACCAAGGGTACGTGGCGAAGGCATAAGCGGAGCGTTCGCGCTAGCTGTGCAGTGCCAAAGCTGTGTCGTTCGACTGACTAGACCTGCAACGCACTGCCGATCTCGCGGAGCCCGTCGAGGTCGTGCACGTCGGTGGCCATCGCCGGCACGGAGTGCGTCGCGACGCCGGGATGGGCGATGCGCAGCCGTCGGATGAGCCGCGATTGCGCCTCGACGACGGCGGCCGTCTCGACGTGGACACGCAACGCAGCAACGGCGATCGCGGCGTCCACTGGGTCAGGAAGTGCGCTGTCGATGTCCTCGGCCGCAGCAGCGGCCCGGGTGGCCGATAGGCCCGGCGCGCTCTGCTGGGCGACCCGGTTGATGACGATCCCGGCCAACGGCATGTCGTCGGCGGCCAAGCGCGCGACGAAGTACGAGGCCTCCCGAAGCGCCGCGGTCTCAGGGACGGCGACAACAACAAAGGCGGTGCCTGGTGCCTTCAGCAGCTCGTAGGTCTGCTGCGCGCGCTCGCGGAACCCGCCGAACATCGTCTCGAGCGCGCTGACGAACGACGACACATCGCGCAGCAGCTCGCCGCCGAGGATGCGGTCGAGCAGGCGGCTGAAGATGCTGAACGACGCGCCGACGACCTTGAGGTACGCCTTGCCCCCGGCCCGCGCCGGGGCGGACAGCAGCCGGATCATCCGCCCGTCGAGGAACCGCCCGAGTCGCTGCGGCGCATCGAGGAAGTCCAGCGCCGATCGCGACGGCGGGGTGTCCACGACCACCAGATCCCACTCGTCGGACAGGCGCAGCTGCGACAGCTTCTCCATCGCCATGTACTCCTGCGTCCCGGCGAACGAGCTGGACAGCGATTGGTAGAACGGGTTGTCGAAGATCGCCTGCGCCCGCTCGGGCGTCGCGTGGGCCGTCACGACGTCGTCGAAGGTCCGCTTCATGTCCAGCATCATCGCGAAGAGCCGGCCACCGGACGAGGTGTCGACGCCGACGACCTCGCGGGGGGTGTTGTCCAGCTCGGTCAGCCCCAGGGACTGCGCGAGCCGAAGCGCCGGGTCGATGGTGAGGACCACAGTCCGCCGACCGGCCTCGGCCGCGAGCAGGGCGATGGCCGCGGCGGTGGTCGTCTTCCCGACGCCGCCGCTGCCGCAGGTGACGATGACGCGCGTGGCGGGATCGGCGACCAGGGCGGCGAGGTCCAGGTCGGGGCTCTCGCCCGATGCGCTCACAGCTGCGCCTCGGCCAGGCCGGTGCGCAGCGCCCGGGCGAGCTCGAAGAGCGCGGCGAGGTCGATCCGGCCCGGCTGCTCGGGCAGCGCGATGATCGGGCGCTCCAGGCCCACCAACTGCGCGGCGTTCGCATCCTGCACTGCCGCCCGGGTCAGGTGCAGGCGCAGACCCTGCGCGAGCGGCCCGGACAGCGCCGGGTCGATGCCGCTGCCGGCCAGGCCCGCCGCCACCGCGCGATCCAGTGCGCCGTCGGTCGCGGCGGACTCGTCCAGCAGTCGCGGCTGCGCGCGATTCACCAGCACCGAGCCCAGGTGGTAGCCGCCGTCCCGCAGATGCCCGGCCGCGTCGATCGTCTCCTGCACCGGCATCTCCTCGAGCAGCGTGACCAGGTGCACGACGGTGGCGTCTCCGTGCAGCAACTGGCTCACGCCCTCGCTGTGCTTGTGGATCGGCCCGTGCTTGGTCAGGTCGGCGACCTCGCGGGTGGCGTCGAGGAAGCCGATGATGCGCCCGGTCGGCGGGGCGTCGAGGACAACTGCGTCGTAGGCCAGGCGGCCGTCCTTGGTGCGCGTCACCGCCTCCTTGACCTTCCCCGTCAGCAGGACATCGCGCAGGCCGGGGGCGATGGTGGTGACGAAGTCGATCGCGCCCATCCGCCGCAGCAGCCGCCCCGCCCGCCCCAGGTTGTAGAACATGTCGAGGTAGTCCAGCATCGCCGCCTCGGGATCGACGGCCAGCGCGAGCACCTCCCCGCCGCCCGGCGCGATCGCCATCTGGCGCTCCTCGTACGGCATCGGCGCGGTGTCGAAGAGCTGCGCTATCCCCTGCCGTCCCTCGACCTCGACCAGCAGCGTGCGCTTGCCCCCTGAGGCCAGGGCGATGGCCAGCGCGGCGGCGGCCGTGGTCTTCCCGGTGCCGCCCTTGCCGGTGACGACGTGCAGACGCGGGACAGCGGGCACCGGCGGCATCCCCCGAGCGTAGGACGGCGCCCGCTGCCCCGCCCGCGCGGAGCCGGACCGCACACCGATTGCCCATCCGGCGTCCGCGGCCCCGCCCCCGGGCCGACCCTGTCGGCGCGGTGCGCGCGGCTGCTAGCGTCCGGACGATGTCCGCCGTCCGAGATCGTCTGAGCGTCCTGGGAATCGTCCTCCCTTCCGTTGCCGTCCCTGCCGGGGTCTACGTCCCCGCGGTGCGCGCCGGCCAGTTCGTCTACACCTCCGGCCAGCTGCCGATGGTCGACGGCGTGCTTCCGGCCCGCGGCAAGCTCGGCGCGGAGATCGAGACCGCGGCGGCCCACGGGCTGGCCCGGATCTGCGCGCTGAACGCCCTCGCCGCGATCGATGCCCTCGTCGGCCTCGACGCCGTGGTTGCCATCGTCAAGGTGGTGGGCTTCGTCGCCTCCGCCCCCGGATTCAACGCCCAGCCCGCCGTGATCAACGGCGCCAGCGAACTGCTCGCCGAGGTCTTCGACGGCTTGCTCGCCACCGGCGGCGCCCACGCCCGCTCGGCCGTGGGGGTGGCCGAACTTCCGGCGAACTCCCCGGTCGAGGTCGAAATGATCGTCCTGATCAAGGAGTAGGCATGACCGAGCCCTCGGCAACGACGCCGAAGCCAGTTGATCCCAAGCACGATGACGGATTCGCCCAGGTCCCGGGCGTGGTGCCGATCCCGGTGCCGGCCTCGACCGTCGCGGTCATCCGCGACACCCCGCAGGGCATCGAGACCTGGATGATGCGACGGGTCAGCCAGATGGCGTTCGCGCCCGGAGCGGCGGTCTTCCCCGGCGGCAGCGTCGATGAGCGGGACGCCGATATCTCCGTGCCGTGGTCGGGCTCGGATCCCGAGACGTTCGCCGCGCGCTTCGGCACCGATCCGCGCACGGCCCGCGAGCTCGTGACGGCGGCGCTGCGCGAGCTGTTCGAGGAGACCGGCGTCCTGCTGGCCGACCCGCTGCCCGACGTCGACCTCGAGGCCGCCCGCGTGGCCGTCGAGAGCCGCGAGCTGCCCCTGGCGCAGTTGCTCGCCGACCACGGCAGCGTGCTGCAGGCCGGCGCCCTGCACCCATGGGCGCGCTGGGTCACCCCGCCGATGGAGACCCGCCGCTACGACACCTGGTTCTTCGTGGCCACGCTGCCCGAGGGCGTCGAGGCCTTCGCCGTGAGCTCCGAGGCCGACCTCGCGGGTTGGGTCAACGCCCAGGAGACCCTCGATGCCAATGCTCGCGGGGAGAACCGGCTGCTG
This sequence comes from Pseudonocardiales bacterium, assembly GCA_025966155.1. GTDB lineage: Bacteria > Actinomycetota > Actinomycetes > Mycobacteriales > Jatrophihabitantaceae > RYN-150. The sequence goes on along the minus strand of JAOPVO010000252.1, from coordinate 13,152 downwards.
CCCCCGACGATCGCGATCCTGCGCTCCCTGGTCGAGGGCGGCACCGTCGCCGGTGTCATCGCCGACGCCCCGAACCGCTCGCTGGAGCCGGTGCACCCGCAGGTCCGCCGCGGCAACGACGGCAAGAACGTCGTCACCGCCGAGGGCGTCACCTTCGCCGGCCAGGTCTCCCCGACGGGTGTCACACCGACCCCCCAGAACCCCGTGACCGGCTCCGGGCCGGCCCCGAGCGCATAAGGATCACGATGTCATCGAGCAGTGCGACCGCCGACCAGCCGGCCTACCCCGCCTATGAGCAGCTGCGGCAGATCCTCCCGCACGCCGCCGTCCTGCTCGCCAACAACCCCGGGGCGATGGAGCTCGACGGGACCAACACCTGGATCCTGCGCGACGAGCCGGCCCGCCGCGAGGCGATCATCGTGGACCCGGGCCCGCTGCTCGAATCGCACCTTCAGCGCATCATCGAGGAGTCCGGGCTGGTCAAGGCGATCGTGCTGACGCACCGCCACGACGACCACACCGGCGGGGCCAAGCGGCTGCACGAGCTCACTGGCGCGCCGGTCTACGCCGTCGACGAGACGTTCCGCCTGGGCACCGAGGGCCTCGGCGAGGGCGATGTGCTGTCGGGCGCCGGCATCGATGTGCACATCATGGCGACGCCCGGGCACACCACCGACTCCATCTCGCTGCTGCTCGGCGCGCCCGGTTCGCCGGAGGGCATCCTGACCGGCGATATGGTCCTGGGCCGCGGCACCACCGTGGTCGCGTTCCCCGACGGATCGCTCGAGCCGTACCTGGCCTCGATCGACCGGATGCGGATGCTGGGCGATATCCCGGTGCTGCCTGGGCACGGCCCGGAGCTGACCTCGATCGGCGATATCGCCGCGTACTACCTCAATCACCGCCGTGAGCGGCTGGCGCAGGTCCGCGCGGCGCGCGACCGGATGGGGCTCGACGCGACCGCCCGCCAGATCGTCGACGTCGTGTACGCCGAGGTCGCGGACAACGTGAAGCGCGCGGCGACGTCCTCGACGAAGGCCCAGCTGGCCTACCTCGATATGCAGGACGGGCGCGAGCAGCAGAGCGGGCGGCTGGCCTACGCCAGCGAGACCGAGGTGGCCGCCGACGAGGCCGAGGACGCCAAGCGCAAGGCGGAAAAGGCCGAGCGGGAGGCCGCCGAGAAGGCCGCTACTGCCGCCGCCGGAACCACCAGCTAGGCAGAGGCGTCCCGCCGCGACGACGAGCTAAGCGGGCGATCCCGCCGCGCGGGCGCTAACTAGCGCGCGCGGCGGGACAGGCGCTCGCGGTCGAGGATGACCACGCTCTTGCCTTCGAGGCGCAGCCAGCCGCGCTGGGCGAAGTCGGCCAGGGCCTTATTCACGGTCTCGCGCGAGGCGCCGACCAGCTGGGCCAGCTCCTCCTGCGTGAGGTCGTGCGTCACCCGCAGGTGCCCGCCCTCGACCGAGCCGAAGCGCTGCGCCAGCTGCAGAAGCTGCTTGGCGACGCGCCCGGGCACATCGACGAAGATCAGGTCGGCCAGCATCGTGTTGGTCCGGCGCAGGCGACGCGCGACGGCGCGCAGCATCTGCAGGGCCAGCTTCGGGCGGTCGGCGATCCACTGGTGCACGGCCTCCTTGGGCAGGCGCGCCAGTTGGGCGTCGGTGACGGCCACGGCTGTCGACGTGCGAGGGCCGGGATCGAACAGCGACAGCTCGCCGAACTGATCCGCAGGGCCCATGACGGCGACCAGATTCTCCCGACCGTCACTGGAGCGACGACCGAGCTTCACCTTGCCGGAGATCACGATGTAGAGGCTGTCGCCGGGTTCGCCCTCATGGAAAATGATGGCCCCGCGGCTGACATCGAGGATCTCGAAATGCTCGCCGAGCGCTTGCACATCCTCTGGGTCGACACCTTGGAAGAGCCCCGCTCGCTTGAGTACCTCGTCCACTCCGACTCCTCACGCCCGCCCGAACAGCGGACCAATGTTAAGTCTAGGGGACACGTCACTTCTCATGACGGATGACTGCCCTTGCGACGGCGGCGCTCACCAGGTAACAGGCGCGAAAGACCGCGCCGGGCCCGGAATTGGGTGATCGCCGGCTCCGGCCCATTTCGCACGAATGAGTCCATCTCGGCGGGACTGGCCTGGTTCAGGAACTGCTCGACGTCGCGCTCGGTGGCCACTGTGCGCAGCGGCTGCTCGACCCGCTCCATGAGCAGCATGAACAGCAGCAGGCCCAAGGGGAAGAGGATTACGGCGAAGGCGATCATGACTCTGCCGAGTGTGCCACCTTGCGGGCGCGACAGGGGGTCCCGCGCGGGCGCACTCGCGGTGTGTCGGTCCGCTTCCGTAGGCTCGTGGCCGTGCCCGCCCCCGCCAGCCCGCCGAATGCGCCCGATGCGGCAGGTGCTGTGCCGGGCGAGACGCCGTTGGCGTTGACGCGCCGGGCGCGCAAGATCGATCGCGAGCTCACGATGCTCTACCCCGACGCCCATTGCGAGCTGGACTTCACCAACGCCCTGGAACTGTCCGTCGCGACGATCCTGTCGGCGCAATGCACCGACAAGCGGGTCAATGAGGTGACGCCGGCGCTGTTCCGTCGCTACCGGACCGCCGCCGATTACGCCGGCGCCGACCGTGACCAGCTCGAGGCGCTGATCCGCCCCACCGGCTTCTTCCGGAACAAGACGACATCGCTGATCAAGCTCGGCCAGGCCCTCGTCGAGCGCTTCGACGGCGAGGTCCCGCCCCGCCTGGCCGACCTCGTGACGCTGCCCGGGTTCGGGCGCAAGACGGCGAATGTGGTGCTGGGCAACGCCTTCGGCATCCCGGGCATCACCGTCGACACGCACTTCGGGCGGCTATCGCGCCGGTTCGGCTGGACGTCGGAGGAGGATCCGGTCAAGGTCGAGCACGCTATCGGGCAGCTGATCCCCAGGAAGGACTGGACGATGCTGTCCCACCGGGTGATCTTCCACGGCCGTCGGGTCTGCCATTCGCGGACGCCGGCCTGCGGCGCCTGCGCGCTGGCCCCGCTGTGCCCGTCGTACGGCATCGGCACGATCGAACCGATCGCCGCGGCCAAGCTGGTTAAAACCGGGGCCGATGTTGCGGTGTCCGCATGACATCGGAGCTGACGCTGCCGGGATGGCTGCAGCCCCTGGCTGATGCGGCGCCGGGGATCACCACGGCCCAGCTCACCGATTTCGTCCCCCCGCCCGAGCGGGTGTGGCGCCCGAGCGCGGTGCTGGCCTGCTTCGGGGAGACCGACGGCGAGGCGGACATCATCCTGGTGCAGCGCCCGTCCACCATGCGCAATCACGCCGGCCAGGTCGCCTTCCCCGGCGGCGCCACAGATCCCGAGGACGACGGCCCGGTGGCCACTGCGCTTCGCGAGGCCAACGAGGAGGTCGACCTCGATCCGGCATCAGTGACGGTATTCGGCCAGCTGCCCGGCCTCTGGCTGCGCGCGTCCGGCTTCATCGCCGTCCCCGTCCTGGCCTGGTGGCACACCCCGCATGCGCTGGTGGCGGAGGAGGCCGAATGCGAGGCCGTGGCCCGAATGCCGCTCCGCGCGCTCGTGGACCCGGCGAACCGCTGGATGGTCCGGCACGAATCGGGCTACCAGGGCCCCGCGTTCGACCTCGCGGACCCCCTGGATCCCGATCGGCGCTGGTTCGTCTGGGGCTTCACGGCCAACGTGATCTCGCAATTGCTGGTGTTCGGCGGCTGGGCGCAGGAGTGGGATCAGTCCCGCTCGCGACCTCTGCCGGTATAGCCGGCCCCGTCGGATGCCGAGTTGCCGGTCGTGAACCTGATCGACCTCATGGTGATCGCCGCCTGCGTGGTCGGCATCGTCACCGGATACCGCCGCGGTGCGCTGCTTGCAGTGTTCTCGTTCGCCGGATTGCTGCTGGGCGCGGTCCTGGGGGCCCAGCTGGTCGATCCGGTGGCCCGGCAGTTCACCGATGGATCGGTCACCGTCCGCGTGCCGATCGCGCTGTTCTGCGTGCTCACGCTCGGGATCATCGGGCAGTTGATCGGGGGCTGGATCGGCGGCACGCTGCGCCAGCACGTCACCTGGCGCCCGGCCGCGCAGCTGGATTCGGTGCTCGGATCGTTCGTCTCGCTAGTTGCCACCCTGGTGGTCGCGTGGCTGGTGGCCGTCCCGCTGGCCTCGGCGTCGAGCCCGTCGCTCTCGGCGCAGGTACGCGATTCGCGCATCGTGCGCGGCGTCGACTCGGTGATGCCCGACGCCGCCGACGAGCTGTACGGATCGCTGCGCGACTATCTGGACCAGAGCGGCTTCCCGCGGGTGTTCGGCGCGCTGGAGCGCTCGAAGGTCAGCGAGGTGCCGGCTCCGGACGCCGCCCTGGTCAAGTCCGCCGGCGTCGATGCCGTGCGCGGGTCGGTGGTGAAGGTCCGGGCCGACGCGGGCTCCTGCGGCCGCTCGATCGAGGGCAGTGGATTCGTCTACGCGCCGGAGCACGTGCTGACGAACGCGCATGTGGTCGCCGGAACCGAGGAGGTGCGGGTCGTGGTCGATGACACCAGCGTTCGGGCCCGCGTCGTGCTGTTCGACCCGCGCCGCGATGTTGCCGTGCTCGAGGTGCCGGGCCTCACCGCCGCGCCGCTGGTATTCGCCCCCGTCGATGCCTCGATGGGCGCCGACGCGATCGTGGTGGGCTACCCGGAGGACGGGCCGTTCGATGTTCGCGCAGCCCGGATCCGTGACCACGAGACCCTCTACGGGCGCGATATCTACGACACTGGGGACGTCGGGCGCGATGTGTACGCCATCCGCTCCCTGGTACGCAGCGGCAACTCCGGCGGCCCGCTGATCGCCCCGGACGGAACGGTGCTGGGCATGGTGTTCGCGGCCGCGCTGGACGAGCCCGACACCGGGTTCGCGCTCTCGGCGGCGGAGATCCGGGCGGCCGGCATCGACGCGGCCGCGACGTCGTCGAGCGCCGTGGGCACCGGGCAGTGCGCGCCCTAGCCCGAGCTACTCGGTATTGACCCAGCGCAGGATCTCCGCGGTGACCCACTCCGGGTCCTCCTCCTGCGGGAAGTGCCCGATGCCCTCGCGCTGCCGCCATTCGTACGGGCCGCTGACGTGCGCCGATGAGCCGCGGGCCGTCGAGGGCAGAATGCAGCCGTCGGCGCCGCCATGCAGCTGCAGCACGGGGATGGTGATCGGCTCGGCGATGAGCTTGGCGTAGCGCCGCCCGTCCGGGCGCGGCAGCGAGCGCACCATCCAGCGGAAGTGCTCCAGGGCCAGGTGCGTGACGGGGTGGATCCGCAGCGCCTGGCGATAGCGGACCAGCGCCTCGGCGTAGTCCTCGGTGGTGCGCCAGGCCGGGCCGGACCAGTCCTCGAACATGCCGTCGATGGCGGTGTCGTCGGAGAGCAGGCGCTGCTCGGGCCGCCGCGGGATCTGGAACGCAGTGGTGAAGTACGCCGACGCGCGGGCCTGGCCGCGCACCTTGGTCAGCATCGTCTCGCGCAGCCGGGTGGGATGCGCAGCGCCGACAACGACGATCCGGCTGACCAGCCCGGGGGACGTGTGGGCCGCCGTCCACGCCAGCAACCCGCCCAGGTCGTTGCCGACGAGGATGGCCTCGCGCTCGCCCAGCGCGGTCACCAGCTGCGTGATGTCGGCGGTCAGCGTCGCGGAGTCGTACCCGCGCGGGGGCTTGTCGCTGGCGCCGTAGCCGCGCAGATCCACCGCGACGGCGCGGTAGCCCGCGGCGGCCAGTGCCGTCAGCTGATGGCGCCATGTCCACCAGAACTCGGGGAAGCCATGCAGCAGCAGGATCAGCGGCCCGGAGCCCGCCTCGACCACGTGCAGCGCCAGGCCGTTGGCCCGCACGGTGCGATGCGTCCACGGCCCGTCGATGAGCACCACCGAGTCATCCGGGGTATTCAGCTGGCTCACGGCCGGGGGGCTCCTGCTGCGTCGGGCTGCGGGCGACGGCGTCGGACGCGGATCAGCTGACTGTCGTTGGGTGCTTGAGGAACGCGACGGTGTCCTTGGTGGTCGCGATGGTGCGCTGCGGCGCCTTGACCTTCTTGACTTTCCTGATCCCGAGGAAGACCAGCGCCGCGGCGATCAGCACCAGCAGCAGGAACACGATCAGGTAGCCCAGCCAGCGCCAGAGGCCCAGGGCGATGAGGCCCTCGGCCAGCGCGATGAGCCCGAAGGTCAGGGAGAACGCGGCCACCACGGCGGCGGCGATGAACATGCCGGCGCCGGTGCCGGCGTTCTTGACCGAGGCCGTCACCTCCGACTTCGCCAGCTCGATCTCGCCGTGGATCAGCGTCGACAGGTGCGTGGAGACGTCCTTGGCGAGCTCGCCGATGGACGGTTGCGGCAGCGGCGCGCTCTCGGGCGCGATGTGCGCCGAGGTGGTGGTCACGAACGGGCTCCCTGGGTCAGCGGTCTAGCTGTATCGGCTGTGGGAGCCCATCATGCCCGGTGCTCAGTCCTCCGACGCTGCTTTCCCCCGTTAGGCAGCGAAGTTCGTGACCGGATCTCTCAGTCCTCCGACGCTGCGGTGGGCATCTTCGCCGCGATCAGGTTCATCACCGAGTCGTCGGTCAGGGTCGTCACATCGCCCATCTCGCGGTTCTCGGCGACATCGCGCAGCAGGCGGCGCATGATCTTGCCCGAGCGGGTCTTGGGCAGCTCCTGCACGATCATGATCTGCCGCGGCTTGGCGATGGGGCCGATCTCCTTGGCGACGTGGTTGCGCAGGGCGGCCACGGTGTCCGCGCCCTCGACGTTCTCCCCGCGCAGGATGACGAAGGCGACGATGCCCTGCCCGGTGGTCGGGTCCGACGCGCCGACGACCGCGGCCTCGGCGACGAGCGGGTGCGATACCAGCGCCGATTCGACCTCGGTGGTGGAGATGCGGTGCCCGGAGATGTTCATGACGTCATCGACGCGCCCGAGCAGCCAGAGGTCGCCGTCCTCGTCCTTCTTGGCCCCGTCGCCGGCGAAGTAGTAGCCCTGCTCCTGGAAGCGGGACCAGTACGTCTCCTGGTAGCGGTCCGGGTCGCCCCAGATTCCGCGGAGCATCGCCGGCCAAGGCTCGGTGAGCACGAGCAGGCCGCCCTCGCCGTTGCCGACCGGGGTGCCGTCGTTGTCGACGACCTCGGCGCTGATGCCCGGGATGGTGCGCAGGGCCGAGCCGGGCTTGGCCGCGGCGACGCCGGGCATCGGGCTGATCATGATCGCGCCGGTCTCGGTCTGCCACCACGTGTCCACGACCGGCGTGCGGTCGGCGCCGATGACCCGGCGGTACCAGATCCAGGCCTCGGGGTTGATCGGCTCGCCCACCGAGCCCAGGACCCTCAGCGACGACAGGTCGTAGCCATTGGGGATGTCCTCCCCCCACTTCATGAAGGTGCGGATCGCGGTGGGGGCGGCGTACAGGATCGTGACGCCGTACTCCTGGACGATCTCCCACCAGCGCCCGCGGTGCGGGGTGTCCGGGGTGCCCTCGTACATCACGATCGTCGATGCGTTGGAGAGCGGGCCGTAGACGATGTAGCTGTGCCCGGTGACCCAGCCGACGTCGGCCGCGCACCAGTAGACGTCGGTCTCGGCCTTGAGGTCGAAGGCGGCCCAGTGGGTGTAGGACACCTGGGTCAGGTAGCCCCCGGAGGTGTGCAGGATGCCCTTCGGCTTCCCCGTCGTGCCGGACGTGTAGAGGATGTAGAGCGGCTGCTCGGCGTCGAACGCCTGCGCCTGGTGCTCGTTCGACGCGCCGCCGACGATGTCGTGCCACCAGACATCGCGTGTGTCGTCCCACTCGACGTCCTGGTTGGTGCGCTTGACGACCACGACGTGCTCGATGGCCGTGCCGCCCTTGGCGATCGCCTCGTCGACGTTGACCTTGAGCCCGGACGGGGCGCCGCGCCGGTAGCCGCCGTCGGAGGTGATGACGACGCGGGCGTCGGCGTCGGTGACCCGGTCGTGGATCGCCTGGGCGCTGAACCCGCCGAAGATCACGCTGTGCGCGGCGCCGAGGCGGGCGCAGGCCAGCATCGCCACAACGGTCTCGGGCAGCATCGGCAGATAGATCGCCACCCGGTCCCCGGCCTGGACGCCAAGGGACGTCAGCGCATTGGCCGCGCGCTTCACCTCGTCCAGCAGCTGCGCGTAGGTGATCGTGCGGGTGTCGTCCTCGGGCTCGCCGACCCAGTTGATGGCGACGCGGTCGCCCAGGCCGGCCTCGACATGGCGATCCAGGCAGTTCTCGGCCACATTGAGCGTGCCGCCGACGAACCACTTCGCGAACGGCGGAGCCCACTCCAGCGTCTCCGTCCACGGCGTGCGCCACTTCAGGCGACGGGCCTGGGTGTCCCAGAAGCCCAGCCGGTCCTGCTCGGCCTGCGCGAAATCGGCCTCAGTCACATTCGCCTGGGCCGCGAACTCCCCCGACGGGGGGAATGTGCGGGTCTCGTGCAGCAGGTTGGAGAGATTGTCCGAGCTGGACTCAGTCATAGCGGTGCCTCCGGCGACGTTGCAGGGACGATCAGACTGTTCCGTACACGGTTGCAGGTCCGTTGCACAGATTCGCAGGTCGCCTGCCCGAGACCGTACTGCCCATCCTGCGCGCGTCCGATAGCGTCGTCGCCCGTGCCTGATCCGCGTCGCCGTTCCGACCTGCCCGACAACCGCACGGACCCGCTCGCGGGCCTCCTGCAACTGCCTGGCGTCGCCGATTCCGTCGGCGAGACCCGCAGGGCCGTCGACGCCGTGATCGCCCACAAGGTGCTGCGCCAGCGCTCAGCCGAGGTGTCGACGGAGTCGGCCCTGCGCGGGGCGTGGGCCTCGGCGGTGCTCGACGGCTCGACGGCGACACTGGAGCAGGTGCACGAATCGGCCGAGCCGCTGGCCAGCCCCGACGATCACGCCGGGCACGACCACGAATCAAACGGCCTCGACGATCACGACGGCTTTGATGACCATGATGACGATGGCCACGGGCACGAGTCGGATGGGCCGATCATGCTGCCGCTGCCCGCGCGCGCGCCGTCGGCTGCAGGGTCGGGCGCGCCGCTGCCGCGGGTGACCGACGATCCGATCCTGCAGGGCGCGCTGCGGGTGTCCGCGGCCCTCGGCCCGCTGGCCGATACGTGGTCCCGGGCGCCGCGGCAGGTGCTGGCGCGGCTGCATGTGCTCGCCGCGGCCGACCTCGTTGCCCCGGCCGATGCGCAGCGGCTCCTCGGCCGCCCCCAGCCGGGTCCGTCGTCGGGGGAGACCGCGGCGCGTCTCGATGCGCTGGTCACGCTCCTCTCGCCGGGCGGCACCGCAGCTCCGGCAGGCGTGCTCGCCGCGATCGTCCAAGGGGAGCTGCTGGCGCTTCGGCCCTTCGGCACGGCCGACGGCGTGGTGGCACGCGCGGCTGCGCGGCTCACGTTCGTCGAGCGAGGACTGGACCCCAAGTCGCTGATGGCCCTCGAGGTCGGCCAGCTGGAGCTGCGCGAGGAGTTCGACGAGGCGCTCGACGGGTATCGGACGGGCTCGGCGGCCGGTGTGGCTCGCTGGATCGTGTTCTGCGGCCGGGCCGATGTCCTCGGTGCGCGCGAGACGCTGGCGATCTGCGAGGCGCTGCAGCGCGGCTAGCCGGACGGCACCCGATGGTGCTCGTCGCGTCTTGTGAAGGTAGGCCCAGCCGGGCCCGGCCGACGATCTCTCTGCGCTGGCGGGGATGCTCGCCGCAGCAGATGAATCGCACTGGCCTCAGGAGTTTGGCGCGGGCGGGAAAAGCGTCGGGCGGGGCTGGGGCCGTCCGACGCTTTCCCTTCCGCACGGACAGTTGACCACAGGAGTGTGACCGGCGCAACACTCAATCTCGAGCAGTTTCGTGCTCGTTACCTATCCCGGGCGCGCCGGCGGCGCAGCAGGGCCGCAACACCCAGTGCCCCCGCGGCGACCCCGGCGCCGGCGGCCAGCACGGTCACGGCCGGCGCGGCTGGCCGCAGCCGCTGGCGCAGCGGCACAGCCAGGGAGAAGGTCGCCGTGGCCCACCCGCGCTCGACCGCGAGCTTGCGCAAGGCGCGGTCCGGATTGACCGCTGTCGGGTGCCCGACGAGCTCGAGCATCGGGATGTCGGTGCTCGAATCCGAATATGCATAGCTAGCGGATAGATCGTAGCCTTTGGTCTTCGCCAGCTGCTCCATGGCGATGGCCTTATTCGGCCCGTACGCGTAGAACGAGATCTCGCCGGTGTAGATGCCGTCCTCGACGACCATCGACGTCGCGATCACGTGATCGGCTCCGAGCATCTCGCCGATCGGCCCGACCACCTCCTCGCCGGATGCCGAGACCAGCACGACGTCGTGTCCCTGCGCGCGGTGATGCTCGATCAGCGCCACCGCCTCGTCGTACACCAGCGGATCGATGATCTCGTGCAGCGTCTCGCGAACGATCTCCCCAACTTGGGCGACATCCCACCCGGTGCACATCGAGGTGACGTGGTCGCGCATCTTCTGCATCTGATCGTCGTCCGCTCCGGACAGCGCGAAGACAAATTGGACATAGGCGCTGCGCAGGACGGAGCGCCGGGTGATCAGGCCGCCGTGCAGGAATGGGCGGCCGAAGGCGAGCACGCTGGACTTGGCGATGATGGTTTTGTCCAGATCGAAGAATGCCGCTACCCGAGCCACGCCCGAAGGATAGGCGGCGCGGTGCCGCGGGCCCTGCCCGGCCCCGGAGTCGCTGTCCACAGCCGGCGCACTGTCCACAGGCGCTTCTGCGGCGCCCCGGACCGACCGCGGCGGCGCTTGGCTGTACCAATGACGTCTCGCCTCCCGTCGATGCCTTCGCACGAGGTACCGCCGGCTCCGGATTCCGGCGGTGCCGTGCTTGCGGTTGTCGGGGCCTGCGGCGGGGCGGGCGCCAGCTCGTTCGCCGCCGCGCTGGCCGCGAGCCGCCCGCCGGACTGGCCCTCGGCGACGCTGCTGGACCTCGATCCGGCCGGCGGCGGACTCGATGTGCTGCTGGGCCTCGACGCCCACGCCGGGGCCAGGTGGTCGGACATCCGGCTCGACGGCGGGGTCCTTGAGCCCGAATCGCTGCGCCGGCGTCTGCCCGCGGTCGCCGGGGTCGGGGTGCTGGCCTGCGATTACGGGGCCGATCCGTCCGAGCGCGATGCGCAGCAGGTGCTGGTGGCGGCTCGGCGCCTGGGCCCGGTTGTCCTCGACGTCCCGCGGTGGCTGCCCGCAGCCGCTCGCAGCGTCCTGCCCCGGGCCGACGCAACCGTCGTGATGGTGCCGTGCGAGGTGCGGGCCGTGGTGGTGGCTGCCGCGCTGATACCGCGGCTGCAGGCACTGGGCGCCTGCCCGATCCCGGTGCTGAGGCCCGGCCGTGTTCCGCTGGCCGAGGCCGCCAGGGTGCTGGGCGCGCAGGACGATGATGTGCTGCCCAACTGGGCATGGCTCGGTGGCGACCGGGCGGGGCGGCTGGACCTCTCCGCTGTGCCAGATCGGATAGCCGTGCTGGCTAATCGACTGTGGGCCCGACCCGGTCGACCCGTATGACGGCGACCGCTGATGCTCTCGGCGGCCTTCCCGACGGTTTGCTCGAGCGCGTCCGCCAGCGACTGGTGCGCGACGGCGCAGTTGTTGCCGGGCCGACGCTTCGGGCGGCAATGGCGGCCGAGACCGCGCTGGTTGCCGATGATCACGCCCTCGACCGGCTGGGCCTGTCGCTGGCCGCGGACCTGACCGGCGCCGGCCCGCTCGAGGCGCTGCTGCGGGACCCTGACGTCACCGATGTTCTGGTGAACGGCCCCACAGAGGTGTGGATCGATCGCGGCTCCGGCCTGGAGCGCGCGGCGGTGGCGTTCGCCGATGAGGCCCAGGTCCGGGCGCTCGCGGTCCGGCTGGCCGCCGCGGCGGGGCGACGGCTCGACGACGCGAGCCCGCATGTCGATGCGCAGCTTCCCGACGGCGCGCGACTGCATGCCGTGCTGCCCCCGCTGGCCGGCGCGACCACGGTCTGCGTGCGCTCGTTCCGGCGGCGGCTCGTGTCGATCGGCGACCTGGTCTCCGCCGGGACCTTCGACCGCGCGGCGGGGCAGTTGCTGGAGGCCGTGATCGCGGCCCGGCTGGCCTTCGTGATCAGCGGCGGCACGGGAACCGGCAAGACCACCGTGCTCGGCGCGCTGCTGGGGCTGGTTGCGCCCACCGAGCGCATCGTGATCGTCGAGGACGCCCCCGAGCTGCGCCCGGCGCACCCGCACGTGGTCAGCCTCAGGACGCGCGCGGCGAATATCGAGGGGGCCGGTGCCATTGGCCCGGCCGAGCTCGTGCGGCAGGCGCTGCGGATGCGCCCCGATCGGCTGGTGGTGGGGGAGTTCCGCGGCGGGGAGGCCATGGAGCTGCTCGCGGCGCTCAATACCGGCCACGAGGGCGCCGCCGCCACCATCCACGCCAACTCCGCGGCCGCCGTCCCGGCCCGATTCGAGGCGCTGGGCGCGCTGGCGGGCATCGACCGGGCGGCAGTGCATAGCCAGCTGATTGCCGCGATCGAGGTGGTGCTCCATCTGCGGCGGGATCCCGCGGGGCGCCGCCGCCTGCACGAGATCGGGGTGCTCGAGCGCGGCGGCGACGGACTGGAGGTTGTGACGGTTTGGTCGGCCCGGCTCCAGCAGTGGGGACCCAGATCGCTTAACGCCCGAAGCCGGCTCGCTTGCGCGCTCGCCGATCGAGGCGTCGCGGTGCCGCCGGCGCTGGGCCCATGATCACGCCTGCTTTGGCGCTCCTGTCCGTGGCCATTCTCATGTGGCCGCCTCAGTCGGCCGCCGCGCTGCGGCTGGCCGATCTCGCGGCGCGCGGCCGGCTGCCTGCCAGGGCTGCACCGGCTAGAGCGGCCGCGGGCCACGGCCCGGTGTTGCGGTTCCGGTCCGCGCGGCTGGGCCGTCGCCGCCGCACGGCGCAGGACGCCGACGTGCTCCGGGCTGTCCGATTGGTGGCTCAGGAGCTGCGCAGCGGCGCCGATCCGGCCCGGGCCTGGGCCGGCGCCGCGGCGGTCGCCCGCGGGGAGTCGGAATGGATAGCCCTCGTCGCGCGCCAGGCCGCAGCGGGGGAGCCCATCGGCTCGGCGCTCGCCGAAGCGGCGCAGCACTCAAGCA
>JAOPVO010000098.1 GCA_025966155.1 Pseudonocardiales bacterium | reverse complement strand
ACGACGGAGACGACCTGGCCGCACCTCTGACGCCCATCACGGCGACCGGCGCAGGCAGCGTCGTGGCCGCGGGGCCAGCGTCAGGCTTCGGCAACTGGATCGTCATCGATCACGGCAACGGCGCCTTTACCGTCTACGGCCACATGCGCACTCTGACCGTTTCGGTCGGGCAGACAGTCTCACCCGGGCAGCTGATCGCCTACGTCGGCAGCGAGGCCAGTCCACCGGAGCGCACCTGCATCTGAGCATCCGACTGGGTGGCATCAGCGGCACCGCAGTCCACAACTCTGGCTGGCCCAACGCGGCGTCTACCTGGCCGACTGCCGTGTTCAGCCCCACCAGAAGGCTGCAGCCAGGAGCGAGTACAACGCCACGAGGACGACGCCCTCATACCAGGTGGATTCGCCGTCGTAGGTGATGAAAACTGCGAGGAGGGCGCTGATGAGCAGGCTGGCCAACAGCAGGGGCGGCAGCACCAGGGTGAACCCCGGCGCGCCCAGGACCGGGGACAGCAGGAGTACGACGGGTGCCACGACCATGGCGATCTGTACCGGGGACTGCAGCACGACCTGCAGGGCGTGCTCGGTCCGGTTCTTCAGGGCCAACTGGATGCCCACGAAGTTCTCGACCGCATTCCCGGCGATGGCGACAATGACCAGGCCGGCGAACGCATCGCTGATGTGCAAGGACCTCATCGCCGGGGTCAGAGCCGCGACGAACCAGTCCGACACCAGCGCCGCCATGATCCCGGTGACAGCAAGTACCCCCGCGGCCAGCGCCAGCGGCCACCGCGCCGGGGACTCCGCTGCGGGCGGGACGTCTGCGCTGTTCGGCGGCACGGGCGAATCGGCCGCCGCCGGATCACCCGGGCCGGCAGCAGGCCGGAGGGCGTCCACCACAGACAGCATGAACGCGATCAAGAGCACCACCGACACGATCTCGGATAAGACCCGTTCGTGCGCCCCGGCCGCCGTGTGCAGGTGGGCGGTCAGGCTGGGCACGGCCAGCGCGGCCACCGCGAGCAGGATAGTGAGCCCGAGGGTGCGGGCCGATGCGCCTGGGAACCGTTGCGGACCGTGCTTGAGCCCCCCGGCAATGAACGCCACGCCTAGTACCAGCGCCACGTTGGCCAGGATGGAGCCGACGATGGTGGCCTGCACGACGGTGATCAAGCCGGCGTGCAAGGCGAAGATGAGGATCAGCAATTCGGGCAGGTTCCCGAACGCCGACTGGACGAGCCCGGTCAATGCCGGGCCCACCCGGTCACCAAGCGCGTCGACGGCCCGCCCGACGCATGCGGCGAGCAGGGCAAGGGCGGCTCCGGCGACGATGAACTCGAGGATGTCGGCCACCGGGCGCACCAGTGCCGCCACCACGGTCAGCGCCAGCGTCAGCAGGCCCAGTCTCCGGTCAGCCGAGCTGACCAGGGCCAGCGGACCCCCGGCCGGGGTAGGTCCGCCGGAGCTTCGGGTCGGGGTGGACGCCATCGCATCACCATGCCCTGCCGATGGCAGAGACAAAGTCGCCGCTCCCACCGAATATTTTGGACGGTTCAGGACGTTGCGGAAGGGCCCAGCTGCGGACCGCACTCGCGACGTCCACGCAAGTGGGCGATCCGCGCCGATCACGAGTCTGGGTTACCAGGTGAGCCCAAGCCAGCCTGATTAAAAGTCCGCAGCTCTAACCATTGAGCTAGAGGCCCTCGCACGTCACGCCGAGGCGCTCAATGTGCCCGGCAACGGTATTGCGGTTCGCGTCGGACCTCGGGAACGGTCTTCCTCAGCCGGGCTCCGCGGCGACCACGGGATTCGTCCGTTGCGACCACACCACGCCCAGGATCACCAGCGTCGCGCCGAGCAGCTGCAGCGCGGCCAGGGACTCGTGCAGGAGGAGCATCGCCCAGACCAGCGTCAGCACCGGCTCGAGCGTCGCGATCAGAGCGGCCGTCGCGGCCGGCAGCACCCGCAGCCCGAGGAACAGGGTGGCGCCGGCAAGGACCGTGCTGACCACGCCGAGCCCTACGAGGCCGAGCCAGCCGGCCAGGTCGGGCGGGACCCGCAGCCCGGTGAACGGCAGCACGGCCGTGGCGAACAGCAGCGACCCCGTGCAGCTCCACATCGACGCGGCGAACCCATCGATCGGGGCGCCACGCTCGTCGCCGATCAGGCGCCCGGTGCCGAGGACGTAGCCCGCGTACACCAGCGCATTGGCGAGGGTGAACACCAGGCCGAGCACGTCGGCATCGGGGGAGTCGAACACCTGCGGGACGGTGAACGCGATCCCGAGGACGGTGACGCCGATGGCGATCCAGGTCCGATTGGGCGGGCGGCGCCCGAGCAGGGCCGATCCCGCGGCCACCATCGCCGGGTAGGTGTAGATGATCACCGTGTACAGCGCCGCCGACATGTGATCCAGGGCGACAAAGGCGAGCAGGGCCACGATCCCGAACACGCCGCCGGCGACGAGGAACAGCCGGGCCGGCGCAGCAGTGGCCGCCGCGCCGATTCGCTGGCGCCGCAGCATCACGATGGCCAAGGCCGCTGGGACGGCGATGGCGAAGCGCCAGAACAGCACGTCTGTGGGTCGCAGGTCCTCCAGCGCCCACTTCGAGAAGACGGTGAACATCGAGTAGCTCACCGCGCTGGCGACGACCCACCACATCGCGATCCGGTGACCCGACACAACTCGGGGACGGTACGCGAAGCTAGTGCGCCCCGGACGTTTGGCAAGTTGAACCGGGCGGTCTCAATTGGTCATTCTCGGGGCGGTGGGTGCGGCGCTCAGCGGACGAGGAGCTCGCGGATCATGTGCATCGCGATCGCCACCGCGCGGGCCCCGATGTCGGTCCGCGACCCGGGCAGGTTGATCTCCCGCGCCAGGACGACCCGCGCGCCGGTCGTCGGATCGGCCGCCGCGCCGTCGCCCACCACGCAGATGTAGACCAGCCCGACCGGCTTGAGCGTCGAGCCCACCGGCCCGGCCATGCCGGTGATCCCGACGCCGACGTCGGTGTGCAGCGCAGAGCGCGCGCCCTCGGCCAGCGCCTCCGCGGCCTCCGCGCTCACCGAGCCGACGGATTTCATCAGCTCGTCGGTCAGCCCGAGCAGCTCGCGCTTCGGGGCGTTGGCGTAGGGGATGACCCCGCCGCGCAGGTACTTCGACGCGCCGGGGCGATCCAGCATCCGCCCGACGACGGTGGCGCCGGCCAGCGCCTCGGCCGTCCCGATGGTCGCGCCGCGCGAGATGAGCGCCGTTGCGACGATCTCGTCCACCGTTCGGCCGTCCAGGGAGTAGGCGCGCTCGGCGTACTCCTCGCGGATCACCGACACCAGCGCGTCATAGGCCGGCTGCGCGGAAGGCGCGTACCGCGTGACGACCTCGAGCTCGGCATCGCGCAGGCAGGTCGTGATCTCCAGCCCGCCCAGGATCGCGTCATGCTCGCGCAGCGTCGCGGCGATGGTCTGCTCGGGCGTGCCCCAGATCCGTAGCGTGCTCTGCCGGAGCTCCGCTCGCCCCGCCAGCGCGGCCTGCACGAGCGGGTGGGCCAGCGCCGCCGGCCACATCCCCTGGAGCTCGCGCGGGGGACCGGGCAGCACGACAACCGGCGGGCCGACCGTCCCGTCAGGAGCGGGAACCACCAGCCCCGGGGCCGTTCCGACCGGCGCGAGCACCGCGGCGCCGAAAGGAACCATTGCCTGCTTACGGTTGGCGGCCGCGGTTGCCTCCGGCGTCGCGCCCCAGCCGCGCCCGGCCGACAGCCGGTCCACGATCGCCGCGACCTCCGCGGCAAGGGCCTCGTCGAGGGCGAACGCCCGGCCCTGCACCCCGGCCACCACCTCGGCGGTCAGATCGTCGGCCGTCGGGCCGAGCCCGCCCGACGTCACGATCAGGTCGACGCCGGATCCGATGAGGAACTCGATCGACGCCCGGAGGTCCTCGGGGCGGTCGCCGACGACGACGATGTTGGAGATATCGACCCCGGCCTGGCGCAGTTCCTCGGCGAGCCACGGTCCATTTCGGTCCGCCACCCGTCCGGTGAGTACCTCGGTGCCGGTGACCACGATGCCCGCGCGACTGCCCATCGCCCGATCCTAGGAGCACCGCGGCTCCAGCGGGCCGGTCGACGGTGTTCCTCATTACCCGGCGCCAAGCGGCTGGGTGCCTTGTGCGCCCCGTGCGCGCACGGATACGGTGCGCCTTGCGAGGTCTGCCTAACGACACTGCCGCCCGCTCGTCGTGACGTCCGATCGTCCAGTTCGCCGTGGCCTGCCCTCGCGTGCACCAGGTTCCAGGTTCCAGGCGTCGACGTAGCCGCCCGTTTCTCCAGGCGCTTGTCGTCGTGCTGAACCGGTTATCGCACGTGCCTAACCGCTTCGCGCCCCACCACGCACGACGACTTTTCGAGCACGACGACTGGAGGACCCTGCATGGCCACCGGATTAGTCCCATCGCCGACTCCCGAGACGGCACCGTTCTGGGAAGGCACCAAGGCGCACGAGTTGCGCATCCAGCAGTGCAACAGCTGCGGGAAGTTCTACTTCTACCCGCGCTCGCACTGCCGGTACTGCAACTCCACCGACGTCGAGTGGAAGACCGTCTCCGGCAAGGGGACGCTCGCCTCGTACGTCATCAACAACCGCCCGACCCCGCCCTTCGACAAGGAGACGCCGATCATCGTCGCGCTGATCCAGCTCGATGAGGGCCCACGGATGATGTCCAACATCGTCGGCGTGGAGGCGAAGCCCGAGAACCTCGAGCTGGACGCGCCCGTGACCGTCGATTGGGAAGACCGCGGCGATCAGGTCATCCCCGTGTTCCGCTTTGCAGAAGGGGCGTGACTGACATGGCAGGAAGCATGCACAAGGGCAACATCGCGATCATCGGCGCCGCGGAGACCGACTCGGTCACCGTCCAGCCCGACATGAGCCAGCTCGAGCTGCACGCGCAGGCGGCGCAGCGCGCGTTGTCCGACGCGGGCCTCAAGCCCTCCGACGTCGACGGCATCGCCACCACCGCGATCCCGTTCGAGGTCGCCCACCACCTGGGCATCAAGGCCCGCTGGCTCGACGGCACGATGGTCGGCGGCTGCAGCTACATGCTGCACGTGCGCCACGCCGCCGCGGCCATCGCCTCCGGCGCGGCCGAGGTCGTCCTGGTGACGCACGGCGAGTCCGGCCGCTCGCGCAACGGCGTCGGCCCGTACGGCGCTAGCCCCCAGTCGCTGACCGGCCAGTTCGAGGCCCCGTTCGGCGCCACCACGCCGTACTCGATCTTCACCGTGCCGGCCATGGCCTACATGAAGAAGTACGGCCTGGACCGCTCCGACCTCGCCGAGGTTGTTGTCGCCCAGCGCGAGTACGCGGTCAACAACCCCCGCGCGATGCGCCGCAAGCCGGTCACCGTCGATGAGATCCTCGCCGACTCGACCGTCGCGTACCCGTTCAACAAGGACATGATCTGCGTCGTCACCGACGCCGGCGGCGCGCTGGTCGTCACCTCGGCCGAGCGGGCCAAGGACATGCCCAACGCCGACAAGGCCGTGTACCTGCTGGGCTCGGGCGAGTCGCATGAGGCCACCCTGATGTCGCAGATGGAGGACCTCACGTCGTTCGAGGGCTTCCGACGCGCATCGCAGGAGGCGTTCGCAACCGCCGGCGTCACGCACGAGGAGATCGACCACCTCATGTGCTACGACGCGTTCGCGCACCTCCCGCTGTACATGATGGAGGACCTCGGCTTCGTGAAGCCGGGCGAGGCGGCGGCGTTCCACAAGGACGGCGAGACCCGTCCGGGCGGCCGGCTCCCCACGAACACCTCCGGCGGCGGCCTGTCGTACACCCACTCGGGCATGTACGGCATGTTCGCGATCCTCGAGGCCGTGCGCCAGCTGCGCGGCGAGGCGTTCGTCCAGCAGCCGAACGTCAAGACCAGCTTCGTGCAGGGCGTCGGGTTCTTCTTCGGCGCAGCCGGCAGCCTTGTGCTGTCCAACCAGCAGCCGTAGGCCCCGTCTAGGCGCATCCCCGTCCGGCGGCCGCTCACTGCGGCCGCCGGCCTGGGATGTCTGGACGTGATGTCGACGGGCAGTGTCTCGCCTTAGGACCCGTTTAGCTTCACAATCAGGCCAGCCCCACAATCAGGCCAGCTAGACAATCGGCTCAGCACCCAATCTGCCTTGGCTTCGCAGTCAGGCCGGCTTCACATTCCGCCCGCGATAACTACGAAGGTGATCTTCATGGATGCACTGCAGGACATTCGGGTACTCGACTTGTCCACCGGAGTGGCCGGCCCCATCGTCGGCATGTTCCTCACGGACTTCGGGGCCGAGACCGTCAAGGTCGAGACCCCCGCCGGTGACCCCGCGCGCGCCAAGGCTGGCTTCGCGATGTGGAACCGCGGCAAGAAGGGCGTTGTCGTCGACCCGGCCGACCCCGCGCGCGTCGCCTGGCTCGCCGAGCAGATCAAGGGCGCCGATGTCCTGCTGTTCAACAACGAGGACCAGCTGGCCCAGTACGGCTTCACCAGCGACGGGCTGCTGCGCGCGAACGGGCGCCTGGTCCTGTCGGAGATCCCCGCGTACCTGCCCGGCTTCACCCCGTGGGCCGGCGGCCACGAGTCCGGCGAGCTGCTGGGCTCCGTCGGCGGCCAGCACTGGCGGCAGAACTCCGTCAGCGGCGACCCGGTCGACTCCGTCTACCCAACCGTTCTCTACACGCACGGCGTGTGGGCCGCGGTCTGCACCGTCGCCGCGCTCGTCGAGCGCGAGGGCTCCGGCGCGGGCCAGCGCGTGATCGTCGGCGGCACCAACGGCCTGCAGGAGCTCACCACCTATCTGCTCGTGATCAACCCCGACGGCGGCGACCCCAGCACGGCTGTGGGCGCCGGCGGCCGGCACCCCACCTACACCCGCGTGGTGGCCGGGGACGGCAAGTGGTTCGGGTGCGGCGCCCTGGGCCCGAAGTTCGAGACCGCGCTCCTGGGCGCGCTCGGCCTCTCGGACATGCTCAAGGAGGAGCGCATGGGCGGCATGGTCCAGGCGCTGGTCCTGCCGGACAACATCGACTGGGCGCAGAAGAAGGTCGCCGACGCGTTCCTGTCCAAGACCCGCGACGAGTGGCTGGCGATCCTGGACGGCCTGGGCATCCCCTGCGGCCCGCTCGAGGACCGCGACGACTGGCTGGACCACCCCCAGGTCAAGGCCGTCGGCATGCGCGTCGAGGTGGAGGACCCCGAGCGGGGCACGGTTGTCATGCCCGGCGTCCCGATCAACCTGACCGGCACCCCCGGCAAGGTCCGCGGCCCCGCCCCGATGCTCGGCCAGCACAACGACGAGGTCCCGACGTGGGACGCACAGGCCCCCGGCACCGCGGTCCCGCCGCTGCGCCCCGGCCCGCTGCACGGCTACACGATCCTGAACAGCGGCACCTTCGTGGCCAGCCCGTTCGCCGGCTGCCTGCTGTCCGAGCTCGGCGCCAACGTGATCAAGGTCGAGCCGCCGACGGGCGACCCGTTCCGCGTCAACGGCTACGCCGGCAACCGCGGGATGCGATCGCTGGCTATCGACCTGCAGAGCCCCGAGGGCCAGGCCGCGTTCCACCAGGCCGTCCGAGGCGCCGATGCGTTCATCGACGGCCTGCGCCCGGGTGTCACCACGAAGCTCAACATCGACTACGACGCGCTGTCGGCCATCAACCCGGGCATCGTCACGATGTCCCTGTCGGCCTACGGCGAGGGCGGCGCGCTGTCGCCCAAGGGCGGCGTCGACATGGTCATCCAGGCGATGTCCGGGATGATGAAGGCCCAGGGCGGCGACAGCGACCCCGTCGCCAACACCCTGGCCATCGTCGACAACACCACCGCGGCGATGTCGGCCCTGCTGATCACCCTCGGGCTCTTCCACAAGAAGCGCACCGGCGAGGGCCAGCGCTGCTGGGATGCGCTGCTCGCCACCGCCACGTACCTGCAGGGCGGGGAGATCACCCGGTTCGACGGCCGTCCGGAATCCCCCGTCGGCGGGCTGGACTACAAGGGCCCCGGCCCCTACGACCGGATGTACCAGGTGTCCGACGGCTGGATCCGCATCCAGGCCGGCCCCGGCGTCGACGGCAAGGCCGCGGCGATCGCCAGCGGGCTCGTCGAGGCAGCGGCGCTCGAGGGCGATGCCACCCGCGCGCTCGCCGATGCGCTGGAGAGCTCGACCGTCCTCGCATCGGTCGACGCCTTCAACGCCGCCGGCCTGGCCGCGGTATCGGTGCGCCGGATCAGCGAGGTCGTCCGCGACCCGCGCCTCCTGGAGGCCGAGTACCTGCACGTCCGCCAGGGAGACGACGGCGGCTACATCATCGACCCGGGCAAGTACGCGATCTTCAGCCGCACCGCCCGCTTCGGCAACAAGATCCCGCCGGGCATCGGCGAGCACTCGGTGAAGATCCTGACCGAGTTCGGCGTTGACGAGGCCACGATCGCCTCGCTCGTCGAGTCGGGCAAGGTCGTTCAGGGCGGACCCATGCGCCACGCGCTGGCGGCGGCGTACCGCTAGTCGCCTGCTCCTCCTATCTGACGCACGGCGCCGTCCGGCCCCTTTGGGTCGGGCGGCGCTGTGGTGTCCGGGCTCTCTTTGTACGCCCGTTTCCCGACGGTTCGACGCCGTCAAGGGGCGGGTACGGGCCATGCGGTCCTCTTGCGGCGTGATGACGGCTTCGGTGTTGCGTCACTACCTGTACGAGGACGAGCCGACGCAGCCGAGCTCGGACCTTCCGCCGTACAGGAGCCAGACCGTTGACCATCACGATGCCCGCGCTCGACGAGCCGACGGTCGCCTCGGCCGCCGCGATTCCGGGCCCGGCGGCCGTACCGGTCGCGCTGCCGGCAGGGCACCTGTTGAGCGGCCGCTACCGAATCGAGGCGGCGATCGGCTTGGGCGGGATGGCGGTGGTGTACCGGGCCCGCGATACCGCTCTGCGCCGCCCGGTGGCGATCAAGGTCTTCGGCCCGTCCGGCGACGATCTGGACCTGCTCGGCGTCGACGACGCGGCGACCCGCATCGACCGCGAGATCCGCACGCACGCCGGTCTTCGGCACACCGGGCTGGTGCAGCTGTTCGACGCGGTCCTGCCCGATTCTCCTGCCCCGTCCGGCGCGCCGGATCCGACGCCCTGGGGCTATCTGGTCCTGGAGCTCGCCTCGGGCGGCACGCTGTCGCAGCGTCAGCGGCAGCCGGCGGCCCCCGGCGTCGATGTCCGGGCGCTGGCCCTCGACATGGCCGACGCGCTCGCCTATCTGCACGGCCGCGGAATCGC
This sequence comes from Pseudonocardiales bacterium, assembly GCA_025966155.1. GTDB lineage: Bacteria > Actinomycetota > Actinomycetes > Mycobacteriales > Jatrophihabitantaceae > RYN-150. The sequence continues at coordinate 1,508 of JAOPVO010000098.1, read as the reverse complement.
GCACTGCGACATGAAGCCCTCGAACATCGTGTTCGACCGCGATGGGCGGGCCAAGATCATCGATCTGGGCATCGCGGTCGATGCGGCCTCGCCGCGCCCGCAGGTGCCGTCCGGATGGCTGGCCGGGACGGCGCGCTATGCCAGCCCCGAGCAGCTCCGTGGGCTCGCACTGACAACCGCCACCGACATCTATTCCCTCGGCCTGGTGCTGCTTGACCTGCTGGGCGGTGGTCGCGCGACATCCGCGTCGCCGCTGCCGATGGTCGACGTGGTGCCCGTCGATGTGCCGATATCGTTGGGATCACAGTGGTTCTGGCTGCTGACGTCGATGTTGTGCGCCGATCCGGCGCAGCGCCCGACCGCGGCAGCGGTGCGTCGGATGGTCCCGGTCCGCTAGATCGGCAGGACGAGCGCGTCGCGGTAGAGCGCCCGAACCGCGAGCCCCTTCCGGAGGCTGTCGACCAGGTCGCCGGTGAATTCGGCGCGATAGGTCTGATCGGTCAGCGCCGCAACCAGGAACTGCAGGCCGCTGATCACCGCGACGAACGACGCCACGATGAGCAGCTCGCGGGTGAACACGACCTCGGTGCCGAAGATCTGCTGCGCCGGCCCGATCTTGTGGTCGACCAGTTGCTCGGGCGTCAGGCCGCCCCATTGCGCAATCGTCGTGGTGGGGATGAGGAACAGTCCCAGAACCAGGAAGAACCCGCCGACAGCCAGGGTCACGAGCACGACTTGGACCGCTTGGGCCAGAAAGATGAGCAAGCTAAGGTTGACCCGCTCCCGCCAGGACAGCGCCAGCTCGTCCGGCGGCGCCGGGCTGGCCGGCGCCACCGACTCCGCCGGCGTGCCGATGCACAGCGTCTCAACCTCGGCCCAATCGGCGAAGCTGCTCAGCGCCCGGAGCTCGCGCGGGGTCCGGACGATGAGGAACAGGGTGCCGACCGCCACCACGATGCCCAGGGCGATGCACAGCAACGGAACAGTGACCGCTGAGGCCATGCTGAAGGTGTCGGCATTGACGAAGGCGAAGATGACGAACAGCAGCAGCAGCGGCAGGGACTTCATCAGCAGGTTGAGCACATCGCCCAGCTGCCGGGCGGCTTGGCCGAGCGCCCAAATCAGCACCGGCAGCACGGCGTAGCTGGTCCAGGCGTAGATCAGGCCCAGCAGAACGACATTGAGCACGGCCAGCCCGATACTCGGCAGCAGGATCTGCTTCAACGCATAGTGCACTAATGCAGGTGCGAGGACGAAGACGGCGAGCTCGACCCGGCCGACCGAGTTGGGCAGCTGGAACAGCCGCCGCCCCCGAGTGCGATTCACGAGCACGTACACCCCGGTGATCGTGAGCAGGGCAATGACCGGGGTGATGATCCGACCGCCGGGCCGATCGCCGAGGCGCGAATCGATAGGCAGCTCGGCCAACAGGATCAGCACCAGAACCGGCAGGGCTCGCGTGAAGACGTCGCCACTGGCCGAATAGCCGACGATGAAGTGCGGCAGGC
>JAOPVO010000238.1 GCA_025966155.1 Pseudonocardiales bacterium | reverse complement strand
CGGGCCATCGTCACCGGCGCGAGCCGGGGCATCGGGCTGGCGGTGGCCCGGGCGCTCGTCGCCGAGGGCGCAAGCGTCGCCCTGGTCGCGCGCGGCCAAGCCGACCTCGATGCGGCGGTCGCGGGTCTACGGGCGACCGGTGCGACGGCGATCGGGCTGGCCGCGGACACCCGCGACGACGCCTCGGTGCGCGCGATGGTCGAGGCGGCTGCGGCGGGGCTCGGCGGCGTCGACATCCTGGTCAATGCCGCCGCCCGCCCGTCGGGGAACGCGAAGGTGCCCTCGCTGGCCGACCTCACCGACGACGCGCTGCGCGAGGAGGTCGAGACGAAGGTGCTGGGCTACCTGCGCACATCGCGGGCCGTCGCGCCGCACCTGATCGCCCAGGGCTGGGGCCGGATCATCAACGTCAGCGGGCTGGCCGCGCGCTCGGCCGGCTCGCTGGTCGGCTCGGTGCGCAATGTCGCCGTCGCGGCGATGACCAAGAACCTCGCCGACGAGCTCGGCCCGCACGGCATCAACGTCACCGTCGTGCATCCGGGCATGACCGTGACCGAGCGGACGCCGGGGATGCTGGCCGATCGCGCCCAGCGCACGGGCGTCAGCCTCGACGAGGCGGCTCGCCAGATGGGCTCCGGAACATCCATCGGGCGACTGGTAGAGGCCGACGAGGTGGCGGCGGTGATCGTCTTCCTCGCCTCCCCGCGCAGCGTGGCGATCACCGGCGACGCGATCGCCGTCGGCGGCGGGGCGCGCGGCCCGATCTTCTACTGACAGCCGCGCAGCGGGTGTGGCGCGACACATGCACCCACTACAGTCCGTCTGATACTGGTTACGGTCGGTTCCCGTCCCGCTCAAGCAACTGGGCGCGGTTGCTGTTTCTTGGGTCGAGAGGGGTGCCGTGCCGGCCGACGTGCCCGCGCGCCGGCCAGACGCGCCGCTGGGATACTGGCTGTCCGAGGCATTCCACACGGCGTACTCGGGATCGGCCATCCTCTCGATCGATCTGCGGATCGTCGAGGGCAATGCCGCCCTGGCCCGCCTGCTTCAGTTCCCGGTCGCCGAACTCGTGGGGGCCGATTTAGCGCAACTGGTGCATGGCGATGACCGGCAGAGGTCCTGCACGCTGATCGCCGAGCTCACCCCGGCCGCCCCATCGCTTCGGATCGAGCATCGCCTCGTGCGCCGCGATGGCACCACGGTATGGGTCGAGCAGACTCACACGCTGCTCAGCGGCGACGGATCCTCCCCACCGCATCTGCTCTCGATCTTCCTCGATATCACCGAGCGGAAGCGGGAGCGGGCCTCGCTGACGCACCAGGTCTTCCATGATCCGCTGACCGGGCTGCCGAACCGGGCGCTGCTGGAGGACCGCATCTCCCATGCGGTGGCCCGATCCGCGCGCATCGGGTCGCTGGTGCACCTGCTGTTCCTCGACATCGACCGGTTCAAATCCATCAACGACGGCAGCGGGCACGCGGCCGGCGATGAGTTGCTGACGGCGCTCTCGACGCGGTTGCGCGGAGCCCTGCGCGCTGGGGACACCCTGGCCCGCTACGGTGGCGACGAATTCGTGATCGTGTGCGAGGACGGGCAGCCCGGCGACGGGGTCGATCTGGCCGCGCGGATCGAGGCGCTGCTGCGCGAGCCGTTTGTGCTCGGCGGCCGCGAGGTGCTGGTCTCGGCCAGCATCGGGATCGCCCGGGCCCGGCCCGGCGACGACGCCCACGCGATGCTGCGCAATGCCGACGCTGCCATGTACCGGGCCAAGCAGAGCGGCCGGGCCCGCTCGGTGCTGTTCGACGACGATCTGCAGGCCGAGGCGGCCGCCCGGCAGGGCACCGAGGCGGCGCTGCGCAGTGCCATAGCCGGCAATGAGCTGCTCTTGCACTATCAGCCGATCCTCGACCTGGGGACCGGCTCCGTCGTGGCGCTCGAGGCCTTGGCGCGCTGGAGCCGCGAGGACGGTGTGCTGGTCCATCCCGGTGACTTCCTGGCTATCGCGGAGGACTCCGGGATGATCCTGCCGATCGGGGAGTTCCTCCTCGATGCGGCCGTGGCCCAGGTCGGCATCTGGCGCCGCGCGATCCCCGGCGCGCAGGACCTCGGGGTTGCGGTGAATATCTCCGCCCGGCAGTTCACTGCGCCGAATCTGGTCGATGTGCTGGGCCGCGCCATCCGCGCGGCCGATATCCCGGCGTCGGCTGTCCACGTCGAGATCGCCGAGGACGTCATCATGGATGACGTCGACCGGTCGCAGGAGATCTGCGCGGCCCTCAAGGCCCTGGGTGTTCAGCTGGCTATTGATGACTTCGGCACCGGATACACGTCGCTGAGCCGGCTCCGGCGGCTGCCGATCGACGCGGTGAAGATCGATCGCGGCCTGATCGCGGGCATGACCGGCGCCGGTCAGGATCGGGTGATCGTGCACGCGATCATCAGCCTGGCCAAGGCACTGTCGCTCGACGTTGTGGCCGAGGGCGTCGAATCCGACGAGCAGCGCGACCTCCTGGCCGCGCTCGGCTGCCATCGCGGCCAGGGCTTCCTCTGGCAGCGGCCGCAGCCAACCGCGGCCATGGAGCCCTGGCTCATCAGTCACCTACCTCTCACCCCATAGCCTCGCGTAAGTGGGCTAATTGACGTTGCGGTCCATGCCCTTCCAGAACGGCTCGCGCAGCTTGAACTTCTGGAGCTTGCCCGTGGCCGTGCGGGCCAGGGTGTCGGTGAACTCGATACGCTTGGGGCACTTGTAGCCGGCCAGCAGGGTCCGGCAGTGCGCAATCAGGTCCTCCGACGTCACCGGCGACCCGTCGGTCACGACCAGCGCGATGACCAGCTCGCCCCAGCGCTCGTCGGGGATGCCGATGACGGCCACCTCCCGCACAGCCGGGTGCGACGTCAGCGCGTCCTCGACCTCGATCGACGACACGTTCTCCCCGCCGGAGATGATCACGTCCTTCTTCCGGTCGGAGATCGTCAGGTAGCCATCGGCGTCGATGGTGCCGCCGTCGCCGGTGTGGAACCAGTTGCCCTCCTGGGCATCGGCCGTCGCCTCGGGGTTCTCCCAGTAGCCGGCCAGCCCGTGGTTGGTGCGGGCAAGCACCTCGTCGCCCTCGCCGAGGGCGAGGCGGACGCCGAGGGCCGGCGGCCCGGCGCGGTTGAGCCGCTTGGCTCGGTCGGTGGATGAGAGTTCATCCCATTCTGAGCGGCGCCGATTGATGGTGAGCACCGGAGCGGTCTCGGTCAGCCCGTACAGCTGGATGAACTCCCAGCCGAGCTCCTCCTGGACCCGCTCGATGGTCCGGGTGGGGGGCGGCGCGCCGGCGACGACGATGCGGACCTTGTCGCGGCCGGGGATGGGGCCATCCCAGTCGGCAGCGGCGTCGAGGATCGTGTTGACCACCGCGGGCGCCGCGCACATCAGGGTGACGCCGTGGTCGCGGACGCGCCGCAGGATCTCGGGCCCGTCGACCTGCCGGAGGACGATATGCCGGCCGCCTACGCCGGTGACGCCGAAGGGCGTCCCCCAGCCGTTGACGTGGAACATCGGCAGCGTGTGCAGCAGCACATCGTTGTCGTCGATGGTGGTGTGCAGGCCGAAGACCGTCGAGTTCAGCCATAGGTTGCGATGCGTCAGCTGGACGCCCTTGGGCCGGGCGGTCGTGCCCGAGGTGTAGTTGATGGTCGCGGTGGCGCTCTCCTCGGCGCCATCCCAGGGCCGCGGCTCCACTCCGGGGAGGTAGAGGTCGTCGTCCTCGCCGAGCACGAACTTATTCTTGGCGCTCAATCCGGGCAGGAGGTCGCGGGCGGCGGGATCGACGTAGATGGTGTCGGCGCCGCTGTGATCGACGATGTACTCGATCTCGGCCTGGGTGAGCCGGAAGTTGATAGGCACCAGCACCCGTCCGAATCCGCTCACGCCGAAGAAGGACGTCAGCAGCCGGCCGGAGTTCTGCGACACGAACGCGACGCGGCCGCCAACGGGCACGCCCAGCTGATCGAGCTTGGCAGCCTGCGCGCGGGCGTTGACCCCGACCTGCCGGTACGTGAGCTCGCCCAGACTCGGAGCGGGTTGGTCGGGTTCGTCGACGATCGCGATCCGATCGCCGTACACAAGCTCGGCCCGATCCAGGAAATCGCTGACAAGCAGGGGGAAGAACACCGCATGACCTCCGTTGGCCGCGAATGGGCGAGCCCATTGATTACACCCTGCGCTGATTACACCCTGTGCGCCGCGCAACCTCTAGTGCCGGTCCGGCTCTGGTAGATACAGCTTGCCGGTGCGAGACTCCGACGATGACCGAGCGAGTATCAACGACGATCACCGACGGTGTGGCGGATGTGCGGATGACCCGCCCCGACAAGCGCAATGCCCTCGACAACGAGATGTTCCAGGCGCTGGCCGACGCCGGGGAGGAGCTCAAGTCGGCCAAGGGGCTGCGAGCTGTGGTTCTGAGCGGAGAGGGCGCGTCCTTCTGCGCCGGGCTGGACTTCGGGTCGTTCCGGACAATGGCCGAGGGGGCGGCCGCCGATCCCGAGGCCGCCGCAGAGCGCCGACGGCGCGGGCCGAGCGCCATCGCCGAGGGCCAGATCACCCATCGCGGCCAGCAGGCGTGCTGGGTCTGGCAGGAGCTGCCGGTCCCTGTGATCGCGGCCGTGCATGGGCACGCGCTGGGCGGCGGGATCCAGATCGCTCTGGGCGCCGACATCCGGATCGTCCACCCGGCCACGCAGCTGTCGGTGCGCGAGACGTACTGGGGCCTGGTACCGGACATGACGGGGACGCTCACGCTGTCGCAGCTGGTGCGGGCGGACGTCCTCAAGGACCTGGTGTTCACCGCGCGGGTGTTCTCCGGGACCGAGGCCTACGAGATAGGGATAGCCACCCGGCTGTCCGAGACGCCGTACGAGGACGCGATGACGATGGCCCGCGAGCTGGCCGCGATGAACCCCGACGCGCTGCGCGGCGCGAAGGCGCTGATCAACGGCCTGCTGCACGACAAGGCGGCATCGCAGTTCGCGGAGGAGCGGCGGATCATCAGCTCACTCGGCGGCACGCCCAACCAGGCCGAGACGGTTGCCGCCAACTTCGCCAAGCGCCCAGCCGTCTACGTCGACTGAGCTCGGCTGAACTTATAGGCCGATTTGGCCCGGACGACCTGAGCCCGGCCGACCTGAGCCCGGCCGACCTGACCCCGGCCGCCCTGAGCCCGGCGGGTTTGCCTCCCTTTGAGTCGCGCCCGAATGGGCTGCGCGGGCTAGAAGGGCGGCGGATCGTCCGCTTGTTCTTGTCGCCCGCCTTTGTAATCGGCAACGATCGGGTCGGCGGGCGGCACGCGGTCGCGCAGCAGGCGGGGTAGCGCCCCGCTTGCCGGCCTGATCGCCTCAATTGCCCCGTTCCCGTTCCCGTTCCCGTTCCCGTTCCCGTTCCCAGCTTCGGTGTCGGTGTCGGTGTCGGTGTCGGTGTCGGTGTCTGGCGGTCTGGGGTCCGGTTGGCGGTGGCGCTCGGCCGGGCGGCGGGTCTGCCGGCCGTAGGCATCGCTCCAGACGGTGTCACCGGACTCGGCGTCGTAGCGGGCGAAGATCCGGCCCGCCGTCTTGTCGTTGTGGTGGTGCCGGCACAGGCACTGCAGATTGAGGTAGCAGGTGTCGCCGCACGGCCAGGAATCTCGATGGTCGAGGTCGCACACCAGTGCGGCCCGCGTGCAGCGCGGATAGGTGCAGTGCCGATCTCGGGCGATAACGGTGTCGCAGAGCGCTGCGGGCGGGCGGTAGCTGGTGTAGCTGGCATCGACGACCAGCCCATCGGGGCGGGTGATCAGCCGCTGCATGGTGCCCGTTGGATCCGCAGCCGCGCGCCGCGCCGCCTCGGCCGTGATGGGGCCGTAGCCCTCCAGCATCGCCGGTGCGTCATCGAGTCCGAGCAGCGTCGAGAGCGCCATTGTGATCCCGATGGCGGGGCGCCTGCCCTGTCGGCGCGGCAGCGAGTCGTCGTGCAGCGCCGCCGCAGCCAGTCCGATCAGCGCATCGAAGCGGTGCGCGTCAATGCCCTCGATCCCGGCGATCGCGCCTTCGCCCGCAGTGGCGGGCCCAGATCGGCGGGCCGCAGCCTTGCGAGCCGTGGCGCGCTCGGCATCGGCGGCGCCGCACGCCATGGCCGTCAGCGCGGTGTGCAGGAGATGCACGTCCTCAGCTGGGCCCAGCACCTCCAGGAACGCCATCCCGGCTGCGAGCGGCATCGGACGCGACACGCCGCGCCTTGCCCGCGCCTCGACATGCTGCTCCTGCTCGGTCTTAGGGTGCAGTTCCGCCTTGCGCTGCTCGAGCTCGCGCCGGAGCCGGACGCTCGACATCAGCTCGGCGGATCGCAGGATCGAGGACTCAACGGCTGCTGCGTCCTCGGCCGACAACTCGGCCAGAGCTGCCGCGATCACGGCCGCGCGGACAGCGCTCAATTCCCCGGCCCGCAGCAGATCGCCGGTCGCCGACAGGGTGCCGCCGGGCTGCAGCAACGATGCCTGCGCCGCTTTCCCGGACACGGTGACGGGGGATTGCCCGGTGGCCGTGGCATACGCGTCGACCCGCGCGCCGCGCACATCGGCCGCGAAGCGCATCGGGCCGATCTGCATGGAGTTCAGATCCATCTGCGGCTCGAGATGGTCGGGGATGAGGATCGGCAGCGACTCGAGTCGCTGCAGCAATGCCAGTTCGATCGACGCGTCATGCCGCCGCTGCCGCTCCCACGCCACCCCGGCTTCGATCACCTGCGCCTCGCCCAGGTGTGACGGATCGAGCATCGACAGCCAGCCGTGCAGGTCCGGGCCTGGCTCCAGCGTGGCCAGCAAGCGCACGACTGCGTCGGGCCCCAGCTCGCAGTCCTCGGGCAGCCCGAGGTCCACCAGTGCACCACCCGATGCGAACATACGTTCTACATTAGCTCGCAGGGACCGGTCTGGCAAGAGATAACAGAGCATAGCTAACCATCGAGTGCCCGCGGCTAAATCCAGCTGCTGAACCACATGCGGGCGTGCCAGTCCGCATAGGTCAGCAGCTGGCCGGTCAGGATCGGCCAGAGCCACACGAAGTTGGTGACCACCAGGCCCAGATAGCCGGCCACCGCCAGGCGGCCCCACGGCCGCGGCGGGAGCACCATCTCGGTCTGCTCGCCGGTGTCGGCATCCAGGACGGCATAGCGGCGATCCGGACGATGGAGATCGGTGCGCAGCACGGCCCCGAGCGCCAAGGTGAGCCCGAGGATCAGGAACGGCATGAGCGGCGTCATATAGAACAGGAACATCGTGCGTTCCTGATTGATCAGCCAGACGCCCCACCCGGCGACGAAGGTGGCCAGGATGGCCGCCGCCCGCCAGTCGCGGGTGGTCAGCCAATGCCACGCCGTCCACAGCAGCATCGGGATGAATGCCCACCAGAGCGCCGGGGTCCCGATCAGGAGGACCTCGCGCGCGCATTTGCTGGCGCCGCAGCCGGTCGGGGCGGACGGGTAGTAGTAGGAGACGGGACGGCCCAGGATCAGCCAGCTCCACGGCGACGAGTCGTAGGCGTGGGACGACGTCAGGTGCGCGTGGAACTCATACGCGTTGTGGTGGTACTGGATCAGCGACCGGATCGGGCCCGGCAGGTGGTCGGTAATGAATGTCGGCAGCCACGACGGATCGGCGCCCACGCCTTTCTGCGTGTCGGCCCAATGCCGGTTCCAGGAGTTCTCCCCGACGAACCAGCCGGCCCACGTCAGCAGGTACGTCGCAATGGGGACGACGCCGACCGAGCCCGCGGCCCAGGGCGCCGAGCGGCGCAGCACCTCGACCGTCGGCCGCCGCACGCCGGCGGACTTGAGCGCCCCGCGGTCCCACATCAGGCTCAGCA
>JAOPVO010000209.1 GCA_025966155.1 Pseudonocardiales bacterium | reverse complement strand
CTGCCGCCGGGCATCCGGTACGCCCAGGTCAGGGACAGCCGGTCGGTGAGCAAGGCGTCGATGGTGCGCAACGCCGCGCTGGCGCACGTGGTTGTGCCGGCCGAGGCCGCGCCGGTGCTCGTCGATGGCGCGCCGGTGGCCGTGCACCGCGCCGAGTCATTGCCGCTGACCCGGGCGTTCCTCCTGGGCTGACGCTCCGGTGATCTGCTGCGGGGACAGCGTGTCCCGCCGCAGCACCTGGAGGATGTCCTCGTACGGCCCGACCAGATACGCCTCGTCGCCGGCGGCGAACCGGGTGTCGCGGCGCGGCGGGTGCTCCAAGGCGCCCGCCCCGTCGAGGTGCCCTATGGCCACCACTCGCGTGCGGGCCGACAGGTGCTGCATCGCGAGCCCGTCGAGTCCGCCGCCGGCGGCAACGCGGAGCCGCCCGACCAGCATCGGCTGCTGGTCGACGTAGAACGTGCTGAGGACATCCAGGCCCAGGGCGGCGCCCACGAACCATGGGGCGGCCAGCGCCGCCGTCGACCGCACGTGGTGCAGGCCGAAGTGGCTCTCGACGAAGGTCGCCAGCTGCCGGTCGAATAGCCGGACCACCAGCGGCGTTGTCGCGGCGCGGTCGCCCAGCTCGTCGCGGATCGCCAGCGCCGACTCGAGGTTCACCAGGTCATTGCTGGTCAATACCGCTACTGCGCTGGCATCGCCGAGGTTCGCAGCCGTCAGTGTCCGGCGCACCGTGGCGTCGCCGATCACCACGGGGACGCCTAGCGCGCGGGCCTGCTCGAGATACCGCCCCTGATCGTCCCGCTCGACCACCACGACCTGGCGCCCATGGGCCAGCAGCCCCTCCATCACCCGCAGACCGACCGATCCCAGCCCGATCAGCACGACATGGCCGACCATGCCGGTGACCACCCGGCGTCCCAGGGAGGCCTCGATCCGGCGGCTGACCAGGAAGTTGGTGAGCAGGGCGAAGAAGACGGCCACGGTCATGGCGCCGGTCAGCATGAAGCCGATGGCGAAGATGCGCAGCCACGCATCCTGCTCGGCGAAGGAGAAGTCCCCGTAGCCGATCGTGCCGACGGTCTCGATGCTGAAGTACAGGGCATCGATGGGGCTCATGTGCGAGCCATCGGGCTTCTGGTAGCCGATCAACAGCACGCTCATGGCTACCGCGATCAGCAGGACGAGCCCGGCGACGGCGAGGCGAAGGGGCCGGTCGGCCTCCCGGAGCATCGTCGACGCGAAGGCCCGCGCGCTATGGACCGCGCCGGTCGGGGGCAGGCCGGGCATCCCATGCGCTGGGTCGCCGGGCCCGGTCACCCCCGCGGACGCGAGCTCGGCCGGCGTGCCCAGCAGCACCACGCGATCCCCATGCCCGACCTCGAGATCGCGGCCGGGGCAGACCTCGACCGCGCCGGTCGCCGCCCGCACGACGGCGATCGGCGCGAGGTCCGCGTACAGCTCGCGCAGGGTGCCCGCAGCAGCCACGTCGACGTGCGCCACGACGAACCCGACGGTCCCGAGCACGACAGCGTGGGTAGGGGACTGCAGGCAGGCTTCGATGAGCGATGGCGCGGACAGCGCGGCCACGTCCAGAACCGACCCCGCGCCGGTGACCCCCGCAACGGCCCGGCCGACCGCGGCGTTGGCCAGCTGCACCACAACCCGGACGGCGGGATTCAGCTCGCTCACCAGCAAGGCGGTCTCGAGCGAGGCCAGATCATCGGATTCGACGCAGATCACGGCTGAGGCCCGCATCAGGCCCGCACCGAGCAGCGACTCGCCCAGACGGGCGCTGGCGCTGCTGTACGGGATGCCCCAGGCGAGCACCGCGCGCAGCAGGCGGCGGTCGGGATCGTCGTCCACCACAACGACGAGCACACCGGCCAGATGCAGCTGCTCGATGATGCGCAAGCCCACGCCGTGCAGCCCGCACACGATGACGTGCCCCGTCCAGTCGGCCGCATCGGTCTGCACGAGCCGAGTATGCAGGGGCCGTTGTGCGGCGGTGTATCGGCGAGAGCACGGCGCGCCCGTAACGCCGCCGCAACCGGCCCGTCCTAGGGCCAACTTCATCTCCCCGGCGTTCGACTTCTCCAACGTGAGCCCGCAGAAGATCAGCTGGCGCGCCGGCGGCATGATCGCCGCGTGCGGCTCGGTGCTGGTCACGCCGTGGAACGTCTACAACAACCCCGACGTCATCCACTACACACTGGAGACTCTCGGCGCGTTCATCGGCCCGCTGTTCGGAGTGCTCATTGCCGACTATTACCTGATCCGCAACCAGAAGGTGAACGTCGACGACCTGTTCACGATGTCGAAGGGCGGGCGCTACTGGTACAGCAACGGCTTCAACCCGCCGGCCGTCATCGCCACCGCCATCGGGGCCGCCGTGGCCGTCCTGCCGGTGCTGTTCCACGACCTGCGCGGGATGTACACGATGGGCCAGTACAGCTGGTTCGTCGGTATGGGCCTGGGCCTGGCGATCTATTACTTCCTGGCC
>JAOPVO010000179.1 GCA_025966155.1 Pseudonocardiales bacterium | reverse complement strand
GCGGCCTTGACGCGAGGAATCTCGTTGAGCTCACCATGGTCTACACCCGCGGCGGGCCCGAGGGCTGGCCGCGCCGGATCGGGCGGGTCGACGCCGCGGACATCGTGGTTGCGTGCTGGCCGCCCGACGCCAGCCCGACCTGCTACGTGTGCGGGCCCACCGCCTTCGTCGAGTCCGCCGCCGGGCTGCTGGTGGCGGCCGGCCACGTCCCGGACCTGATCCGAACCGAGCGCTTCGGATCCGTCTAGTCGCAGATAGCTCCCTTACCGTCTGTTCGTCGGTCGCGCGTCGTCCCCTGTTCGCCTCGAAGGCGAACGATCGCCAGCTGCGATGCCGGCGGCGAGTGCGGCGGCGGCGCGGTCGTCCCCGTCGACCTCGGCCCGGGCGGTTTCGGCGCGGTTGGCCCGCTGCGCCAGGAGCATGCCGTCGAACAGGACGGCGCGGTTCTCGGCCGATTCCGTTGTCATGCGGGCGACGCTACGCGCGGCAGGTGAACGCGCTGTGTCTCGCACGGTCCGCGACGTGGCCTCGGGCACGCACGCCAGCAATCCGTGGACATCTACGCCGAGCCGCGGGGTAGATCAGACTCATGACTATCCCGCCGATCGACCCCGAGCCCACGCCCCCGACGCCACGCCCGGACCCTTTGTCGCCGCCGCTGCCCGTGCCGCCGCTTCCGACGAGCCCAGAGCCGGGCGTGCCCGCACCCCCGACGCCGCCTCCGCCGCTGCCCAGCCCGCTTCCCGACCCGGGCAACCCCGGTCAGCCGGCGCCGCCCGCGCCCCAGCCGCCCACCCCGGCGTTCTGAAGGTGCAGATCGGCTAGTGCGGCAGCTTCCCGCCGTTGTCGGCGAGGCGCTGGCGGGACCGGATTACCTCGGCCTCGGCCGCGGCGCGGTCGGCCCACTCGGCGCCTTCGACGCTCTTGCCGGGCTCGAGATCCTTGTAGACCTCGAAGAAGTGCTGGATCTCGAGCCGGTCGAACTCGGGGTAGTCGGTGATGTCCTGGAGATTGGCCTTGCGCGGGTCATCGGCCGGCACGCACAGGAGCTTCTCGTCCGGGCCGGCCTCATCGGTCATCCGGAACATCCCAATCGTGCGGCACTTGACCAGGACGCCGGGGAACAGCGGGTCGCCGTAGATGATCACCAATGCGTCAAGCGGATCGCCGTCGCCGCCGAGAGTGCCCTCGATGTACCCGTAGTCCAGCGGGTACTGCGTCGAGGTGAATAGCATGCGATCCAGGCGGATGCGGCCGGTGCTGTGATCGACCTCGTACTTGTTCCGGCTGCCGCGGGGCACCTCGATCAGGACGTCGAACTCCATGTGTGCTCCTCCGCGGTGTCGGTTCTGGCGCCCTCTAGTCTGGCGCATCGTGACGCAGCCGGATGACGCGCCCGACCAGGCCTACCCCGATCACAGCCGCGCCAGCGGCGGTCGACTCCCACGGCAGGGCGGCCACTAGCACCAGGCAGCCGGCGCCGCCGACGACGTTCACCGCGCGCGGCCATCGCCGCTCGTCCCGCGGCTGGGTGAAGGCCGCGGCGTTCGCGATCGCGTAGTAGAGCAGGATCGCGAACGACGAGAACCCGATCGCGCCCCGTACATCGACCAGCAGCACGATCGCGCTGACAACGGCGGCAAGGGCCATCTCGGCGCGATGGGGGACTGCGTAGCGGGGATGAACCGCGTCGAGCCACCGCGGCAGATCGCCTTCGCGGGCCATGGCCAGGGCCGTGCGCCCCACGCCGGCGATCAGGCCGAGCAGCGCGCCCAGACTCGCCACGGCCGCGCCAACGCGGATCCAGGGGGCGATCCAATCGCTGCCGGCTGCACGAGCCGCATCGGCCAGCGGCGCGGTTGAGTCCGCCAGCACCATCGGGCCCGCGCCCATCAGCGCGGTGACCCCGACCAGCGCGTACAGCAGGACAACACCGCCGAGCGCGAACTGGATTGCCCGGGGGATGGTGCGCGCGGGATCCCGCACCTCCTCGCCCATCGTGGCGATCCGGGCGTAGCCGGCGAAGGCGAAGAACAGCAGGCCCGCCGATTGCAGCAGCCCGTACACGCCGCCGGATGTCGCCTCCGACCATCCGCCGAGCCGTGAGGCGTCGGTGTGCGAGCCGATCGCCACCGCGATCAGCCACGCGCCGAGCACCACGAGGCTCACCGTCACGAGCACCCGCGTCAGCAAGGCGGTCCGCGTGACGCCGCGGTAGTTGAGCGCCGCCAGCGCCAGGACAGCGGCCACGGCGGCGCCGCGCTGCACCCACTCCGGCCCGGGGACGGCATAGGCGGCGAATGTCAGCGCCATCGCCGCACAGGACGCCGTCTTGCCGATCACGAATCCCCACCCGGCCGCGAACCCCCACCACGGCCCCAGCCGCTCCCGGCCGTAGACGTAGGTGCCGCCGGACACCGGGTAGACGGCGGCCAATTGCGCCGAGGACACCGCATTGCAGTAGGCGATAAGCGCGGCTATGCCGAGACCGATGAGCAGGCCCGACCCGGCGGCCTGCGCGGCCGGGGCGAAGCTGGCGAAGATGCCCGCGCCGATCATCGAGCCCATGCCGATGAGGACGGCATCGCCCAATCCGAGGCGCCGGCTCAGCGCGGTCGGCGGAGTGCTCACCGGGTGCTGCCCCCTCATGTGCTCATCTCGCCTCTACGCTGCCGGACGTGACGCCGACGCCACCGCCGCACCGGACCCGCCGGCGTGGCCGCTGGGTCCTGCGGACGCTGGCGGTCATTGTCGTGGTTGCCCTCGCGGTGGCACTGGGGTGGGTCGTCGACGATCGGGTGACGCACCGGCGAACCGACGATGCCCTCGCCCGCAGCATCACGATCCCCGCAGTCACCGCCGCGCCGGCCGAGCTGGCCGCGGCCGGCGCGCTCGTGGCCCCGGCTCCATCGACCGCGGCCGCTGCCCCGATGCCGTCGGCGCCCGGCGTCGACGCGGCGCTGGCCGATGTCCTCGCCGCCGCCGGCCTGGGCGGCCGGGTCGTCGGCACGGTCGTGGACGTCGCGACTGGCACGGTGCTGCTGGACCGATCGGGCGCCCAGCTCGCCGCCCCGGCCTCCACCGCCAAGCTCGCCACCGCCGCGGCCCTGCTGCTGTCCCGCGAGCCGACCGATCGGATTACGACCCGCGCGGTCGCAGGATCGCTGCCCGGCCAGGTTGTCCTCGTCGGGGGCGGCGATCCGACATTGAGCGGCGCGGCGGCGGACCAGGCGACCACCTACGCCGGAGCCGCTCGGCTGTCCGATCTGGCCGCGGCGATCCAGGCCTCGGGATTCGGGCCGGTGACCTCGATCGTGGTCGACGCCACCGCCTTCACCGGCTCGACGCTTGGCCCCGGATGGGATCCGGCCGATGTGCCGACCAGCTACGCCGCGCCGATCGAGGGACTGATGATGGACGGCGGGCGCGGCACCCCCGCCGCAGTGCAGCGCAGCGGCACGCCGGCCCTCGCCGCCGGGCAGGCCTTCGCCGCCCTCCTGGGGAATCCCGGCATCCCCGTCGCGCAAGGCGTCGCCGTCGCTGGCGCCCAGGCGCTCGGCACGGTGCAGTCCGCCCCGATGCTCGACCTGCTGGAGCAGATGCTCGAGCAGTCGGACAATGTGCTGGCCGAGGCGCTCGCCCGCCAGGTGGCCCTCGCCGCCGGCGCCCCGCCGTCGTTCGAGGGCGCCGCCGCGGCCACGATCTCGGTCCTCGCCGCGCTCAAGCTGCCGGGGCTCGACGCCGCGGGCCTCGGACTCGCCGACGCCAGCGGGCTGTCGACCCTGGAGCGGGTTGCCCCCGCCGCCCTGGCCGCCATCCTGCGGGCCGCGTCGGACGGCGCGCAGCCGCGCCTGAGCCCCCTGATCGGCGGGCTGCCGGTCGCCGGCTGGGACGGCACGCTGTTCGACCGCTACCTCACGGCCGGCAACCCCGGCACCGGCTCGTACCCGGCCGGCCCGCAGGCGGCAGCGGCGGCGGGCGTCGTCCGGGCCAAGACCGGCACGTTGACGGGGGTGTCCGCGCTTGCGGGGGTCCTCGTCGACGCCGACGGCCGGGAGCTGGTGTTCGCCCTCATCGCCGATCAGGTCCCGGACACCGGCACCAACGCGGCCGAGGATGCGCTGGACGCCATCGCCGGCCGCCTCGCCGCGTGCGGCTGTTCCTAGTCAGCCGCGCGCGGCTGTTCGTAGTCAGCCGCGTGCGCCTGTTCCTAGTCGCGGTCGCTCGGCGGCTACCGTGGCGGGCATGGCGTCCCTCATCGACTGGAAGCTCGCGGCGCGCACCGCGAAGGCGCTCGCGCCCGCCCCGCCGAACATCGAGCCGGCCGACGCCGAGGCTGCGGTGGCCCAGCTGCGGGCCGACGTCGACATCGCCGCCGAGCACGTCGCCGAGCTCACCCGCCTCCAGGAGCCGCCGGTCCGCGCGCTGACCCGGGTCGTCGACCGCGACGGCTGGATCGACGTCAACACCGACGGCATGGCGAGTGTGATGGATCGCGTCAGCGGCAAGCTGGCCAAGGGCGGCGATCCCGGCCGACTCACCCAGGCCGTCGGCGCCCGCGCCACCGGCATCCAGGCCGGCGCGCTGATCGCCTTCCTGTCGGGCAAGGTGCTGGGCCAGTTCGAGTTCTTCGCCCGGCCCGAGGGCCAGCTGCTGCTGGTCGCGCCCAACATCGTCTCGGTCGAGCGGTCGCTTCGGGTCAATCCCGCGGACTTCCGGCTCTGGGTCTGCCTGCACGAGGTCACGCACCGCGTGCAGTTCACCGCTGTGCCCTGGATGCGCGAGCATCTGATCAGCGAGATCGACGCGCTGACCGACGAGCTCGATGCCGACCCCGACGTGCTGCGCGCCCGGATCTTCGATGCGGTCAAGTCCCTGCGAGACCGCAAGCCCGCTTCGGACGCCACCGACGAGCACGGCGGCGGTCTGCTGAGCCTCCTGGCGACGCCGGAGCAGCGGGCCATCGTCGATCGACTGACGGCCTTCATGAGTCTGGTCGAGGGACACGCCGAGTACGTCATGAACGCGGTGTCGGCCGACGTCATCCCGAGCCAGAAGACGATCGAGCGACGGTTCGGCGCCCGGCGGCGCAAGGGCGGCAACCCGCTGGATCGCATGGTGCGCAAGCTCCTGGGCCTCGACGCCAAGACCCGCCAGTACGTCGAGGGCTCGGCGTTTGTGCGCGGCGTTGTGGATCGGATCGGCGTCGATGACTTCAACGCCATCTGGACGTCCCGGGAGACCCTGCCCACCAAGGCCGAGATCGCCGCGCCCGGCGACTGGGTCACGCGCGTCCACGGCTGAGCCGGGCATGGGCCCGCATCCGTCGGTCGCCGCGACACGCTCGGCGCTGACCGATGCGCTCGCCGGCATCCCGGCCGCTGCGCCGCTGCTGATCGCCTGCTCGGGCGGCTCGGACTCCACCGCGCTGGCGGCGGCGGCCGCTTTCGTTGCCCGTCGGGACCGGCGCGGGGTGATCCTCGCCACCGTCGACCACGGCCTGCAGGCCGGCTCGGCGGGGCGCGCCCAGGACGTCGCCGCGCTGGGCCAGTCGCTCGGGCTGGACGCGCTGGTGCTGACGGTGCGGGTGGCCGACGGGCCGGGCTCCGGCGGTCCCGAGGCCGCGGCCCGCACGGCCCGCTACGGCGCCCTGGACGGAGCGCTGGCCGCGCTGCGCGTCCCGGGCGGCCCGGCGCCGGTCCTGCTGCTGGGCCACACCCTGAACGACCAGGCCGAGACGGTCCTGCTGGGCCTGGGACGAGGCGCGGGGCCCAGGTCGCTCTCGGGGATGGCCGCAGCCTCGGCCCGAGCCGCAGGCGTGTACCTGCGCCCCTTCCTGGGCCTGGACCGCGCCCGGCTGCGTGAGGCGTGCGCGGCCCAGGATCTGCCGATCTGGGATGACCCCCACAACGACGACCCGCGCTTCCGGCGGGTCCGGCTGCGGGCCGAGGCGCTGCCGCTGCTCGACGACGTCCTCGGCGGCGGCGTGGCCGGTGCCCTGGCTCGCACCGCGGCCCTGCTGCACGAGGACCTCGAGGCGCTGGATGCACTGGCGGGCGACCTGCTCGACGCCGCGCGCGACCCTATTGGCGACGTCGGCGGGCTGAGCGCGGAGGTGCTGTCGACGTCTCCCCGGGCCCTGCGCACCCGGGCGCTGCGGGCCTGGCTCAGGGAGCTCGGCGTCCCCGCGCTGGGCTATGTGCACCTAATCGAGGCCGACCGGTTGGTCAGCGATTGGCACGGCCAGCGCCAGGTGGACCTGCCCGGCGGGTTCGCGTTGGCCCGCGCGTCTGGCAGGCTCTTGCTGCAAGACACCGCCCGTTCCGAACCAGCCGGCGGGGCGCCCTGCTCGCCTGGGCCCCTGTCATCCGAGGAGTGAAGCCCGCAGTGTCCGTCCTCGACGCAGATATCGAAGAGGTCATCGTGACCACCGAGCAGATCCGCGAGCGCACCGCCGAGCTCGCGGCGCTGGTGGACGAGGACTACGCCGACCGCGAGCCGCTGCTCGTCGGTGTCCTCAAGGGCGCGGCGATCTTCATGTCGGACTTCGCCCGCGCGCTCGAGCGCCCGTCGACCATGGAATTCATGGCCGTCAGCTCCTACGGCTCCTCCACGACGTCCTCCGGTGTGGTGCGCATTCTCAAGGACCTCGACCGCGGCATCGAGGGCCAGCACGTGCTGATTGTCGAGGACATCATCGACTCCGGCCTCACGCTCTCCTGGCTGCTGAAGAACCTGGACAGCCGCAAGCCCGCCAGCGTCGAGGTCGTTGCCCTGCTGCGCAAGCCCGAGGCTGTCAAAGTCGACGTCCCGGTCAAGTACGTCGGATTCGACATCGCGAACGACTTCGTCGTCGGCTACGGCCTGGATTACGCCGAGCGGTACCGCGACCTGCCGTACATCGGGCGGCTCCGCCCGTCCGTCTACACCAGCTAGGCCGCCCGTCCGCCGGTGCGACGGGTGACCGCCGGATCGCGCCAGCCCGATCACGCTATTGGCGAACACGTCAGCGGAACGGCGCCCGTCGTTCGCCCGTTTGGCTCCACGGAAGCGGCAACACCCCGCGTGTACCGTCGTTTTCACCCGAACCGACGTTCCTGCCGCCACGACGAAAAGGAGTGGAGCGTCCCCTCGCTCCAGCTGACTAGATGACTCGCAAGCGCATCCTTCGATCGTGGTGGCTGTGGATCGCCGTCTTCCTGATCGTCATCCTCGTTGCCTCGCAGTTCGCCTCGTCCGGCGGTGAGTACAAGACGGTCGACACCTCGGTGGCGATTGCGCAGATCGACGCCGGCAATGTGGAGAAGGCGACGATCCACGACAAGGACCAGCGCCTCGAGCTCCAGCTCAAGAAGTCCGTCGATGGCGATACCAAGATCAGGGCGTCGTTCCCGGCCCAGGCCGCGGACCTCATCTACAGCAAGCTCGCCGACGCCGATGGCGTGGACTTCACCACCAAGGTGGGCGGCTCCGGGCTGCTGGTGTCGCTGCTGCTGAACTTCCTGCCGATCCTGCTCATCGTCGGCCTGCTGATCTTCTTCGTGTCCCAGGCCCAGGGCGGTGGCGGTCGGGGCGTCATGAACTTCGGCAAGAGCAAGGCCAAGCTGGTCAGCAAGGACACCCCGAAGACCACCTTCGCCGATGTCGCGGGCGCTGATGAGGCGATCGAGGAGCTCCTGGAGATCAAGGAGTTCCTGGAGAACCCGGCCAAGTTCCAGATGATCGGGGCCAAGATCCCGAAGGGCGTTTTGCTCTACGGCCCGCCTGGAACCGGCAAGACCCTCCTGGCCCGCGCCGTCGCCGGCGAGGCCGGGGTGCCGTTCTACTCGATCTCGGGCTCCGACTTCGTGGAGATGTTCGTCGGCGTCGGCGCGTCGCGCGTCCGCGATCTGTTCGAGCAGGCCAAGGCCAACGCCCCCGCCATCGTCTTCGTCGATGAGATCGACGCCGTCGGCCGTCATCGCGGCGCGGGCATGGGCGGCGGCCACGACGAGCGCGAGCAGACCCTCAACCAGCT